>SMXR01000086.1 GCA_004356215.1 Alphaproteobacteria bacterium
ATCAAATCTCCAATCAATTCAAATTCCGCGACCCCAAAACCCCGGGTTGTTCCGGCTGGCGAGCCGATGCGAATCCCTGACGCGATAAAGGGTTTTTCCGGATCAAATGGTACGGCGTTTCTATTACAGGTTATCGATGCCCGCTCCAGCGCTTCATCAGCGGCCTTGCCGGTCAGCCCCTTGGGGCGAAGATCTATCAACGACAAATGAGTGTCGGTGCCGCCCGAGACGACATCAAACCCATTGGCCTTCAACCGGGCCGCCAGCGCCTTGGAATTGGCCACCACATTTTTCGAATATTCCTTGAACTCGGGCTGCAGGTTTTCACCGAACCCGACCGCCTTTGCGGCGATGGCATGCATCAAGGGTCCGCCCTGAAGCCCCGGGAAAACTGCCGAATTTATTTTTTTACCCAAATCAGTATCGATACTCAGGATCATGCCGCCACGGGGGCCCCGGAGGGTCTTGTGGGTGGTGGTTGTGACCACATGGGCATGGCGCATCGGGCTGGGATGCACGCCCCCGGCCACGAGCCCGGCGAAGTGAGCCATATCAACCACCAGAAGGGCACCAACCTTATCGGCGATCTCGCGGAACGTTTTAAAATCGATCTCTCTGGGATACGCTGAACCGCCGGCGATGATCAATTTCGGCGAATGCTTTTTGGCCAAGCCTTCAACCTCGTCAAAATCAATCAGGTGGGTGTCGCGCCGTACCCCGTACTGAATGGAATTGAACCATTTGCCCGATTGCGACGGCGGAGCGCCGTGGGTCAAATGGCCACCGGCAGCCAGCGACATGCCCAAAATGGTATCACCGGGCTGCAGCAGCGCCATCATCACCGCGCCGTTGGCCTGGGCGCCGGAATGGGGCTGGACATTGATGTAGGCGCAATCAAACAGCTCTTTGGCGCGCTCGATCGCCAGGGTTTCCGCCACATCGACGCTTTCACAACCCTGGTAATAACGCCTGCCGGGATAGCCTTCTGCGTATTTGTTGGTTAGCGGCGAGCCCAACGCCTCCAAAACCGCCTTCGAGACGATGTTTTCCGAGGCAATCAGCTCGATCTGGGCCTTTTCGCGGTTAATTTCACCCTGGATCGCCGCATAAACCTCCGGGTCTGCGTCCTTGAGGGCAGATCCAAAAAATTGATGCAAATGCTCATTTTTTTCCATGCCGCGGGCCATCCTTAAATTTTTTCCACCCTGGCGGTATGCCGGCCACCTTCAAAGGGGGTTTTAATAAAACGCCCGAGGCAGGCCAGCGCGGTGCCCTTTTCAATAAAACGTTCGCCCAGAACCAGGACATTGGCATCGGTGTGGGCGCGGGCCACCTCAGCCATCTCGGGGGAGGTACACAAGGCCGCGCGGATGCCCTTATGGCGGTTGGCCACCATACTGATCCCGATGCCCGAACCGCACACCAGAACGCCCCAGTCGGCCTCACCTTTTTCAATGGCTTCGGCGACTGCGTGGCCAAAATCCGGATAATCAACCGAATCCGGGCTATTGGTTCCGCAATCAAGGATTTCAAAATTGCGTTCCTGCAAAACCCCTTTCAGCGTGGTTTTCAGCTCAAAACCCGCATGATCACAGCCTATAGCCACCGTTTTTCCATGCATTATCGACAATCCATTGTTGCTTGGCACAGAAATTATCCCTGAATCCGGCCAATTTTCGCCTGGAACAGCACACTATATTTTTGACTTGCTGCAACACCCCGGGCAGTTTTGAAAGTTTTTTCCTCTTACCACATCTTGGCCTGCTCCGCCAAGCACATACAATGGATTGTGAAAGTTTATTATTTTTGGGGAAAAATGGCGGAAATCCTTGAAAATATTCTTTTTTTATAAATGTTGGTTCAAATATGGTAAATTTTAGCCAGTAAGTTTAGTAAAAATTAAGGTTTTAGCTTCATAAGAAAGTATAAAGTAATTAAAAGTCTTTATATGTGGGAAGTAAAACATATGGACATTGACAAAAAAGAACCCGTTGGCGACAACATTCTGGAACTGGCAACCAAGATTGTCTCTGGGTATGTTTCGAAGAATCCGGTTTCTTCCGCGGAACTTCCTGAAATTATCCAGTCGGTTCATAAAACGCTTATTGCCCTGTCCAAAACCGAGAGGTCAAAGCTGATCACCCAGAAGCCTGCGGTGGCCACCGAAGACTCAATCACCGAGGATTATATTATTTGCCTGGAAGATGGCAAAAAGCTGAAAATGCTCAAGCGCCACTTGCGCTCCAAGTTTGGCCTCACCCCCGATCAATACCGCGCCAAATGGAACCTGCCGCCGTCCTACCCGATGGTGGCTCCGGGCTATGCCATCAAGCGTTCACAGCTTGCCAAGGAAATTGGCCTCGGGCGAAAACCCACCTACCTCGATAAAAAATAATCAGTTTTGGAATTTCAAGCTGCGCGCCGAAGCTTCAGGCGCTCCCAGATCAGTGCCAGCGCCTCAACCAAATCATCCATCATCGCATCCGTGTGCATCGGCCCCGGGGTCAGGCGCAGTCGTTCGCTGCCTTTGGGAACGGTCGGGTAGTTGATCGGCTGGACATAGATACTGAAATCTTTCAGCAAGGCATCGGTCACCTCCTTGCACAAACGCGGATCGCCAACCAAAATCGGAACGATGTGCGATTGCGACGGCATCACCGGCAGGTTATGGGCGTCAAGCATGTCTTTCAAAGCGGCCACCCGTTCCCTTTGGGCCTTCCGTTCAACGTCACTTTCTTTCAAGTGGCGTACGCTGGCCAAGGCGCCCGCGGCCAGGACAGGTGAAAGGGAGGTGGTAAAAATAAACCCCGGAGCATAGGAGCGGACCATATCAACCAGGCTTTTCGACCCGGCAATGTACCCGCCCATAACGCCAAATGCTTTTGCCAGCGTTCCTTCAATCACGGTGATCCGGTCCAACAGGCCGCGTTCTTCGGCAATGCCGCCACCGCGCGGGCCATAGAGGCCAACCGCGTGGACTTCATCGAGATAGGTGATGGCGCCAAATTCGTCTGCCAGGTCACAAAATTCTTCTATCGGCGCGATGTCGCCGTCCATTGAATAGACCGATTCAAAAGCAATCAACTTGGGCACATCCGGTTTGGTTTCGCCCAGCAGGAAGCGCAAATGTTCAGGATCGTTGTGCCGGAAAATATGCCGTTCCGCCTTGGACCCGCGGATCCCCTGGATCATTGAGGCATGGTTAAGGGCATCGGAAAACACCACACAGCCGGGCAGCGCCATCGCCATGGTGGACAGGGTCGCTGAATTGGAAATGTAACCCGATGTAAACAAAAGGCCGGCTTCCTTCCTGTGCAGGTCGGCCAATTCGGCTTCCAGCAAAACATGATAATGATTGGTGCCGGCAATGTTGCGGGTGCCGCCAGAGCCTGCGCCGCATTCGTCCAGGGCCTGGTGCATGGCCGCCAGCACTTTTTCATTCTGGCCCATGCCCAGATAGTCATTGGAACACCAAACGATAACCGGCCGCTGGTCGCTGGTGGTGAAATGCTGGGCCTTGGGAAAATTTCCGCAACTACGCATAATATCATTGAAAACGCGGTACCGCCCCTCGGCTTTCACCCGGGCAATCGCGTCGCTAAAATGCTTTTCGTACTCAAAAGCCATTTTTTCCCTTTCACCCTCATTATACGTTTATAGCGCGGGGGAATTTTTGATTTAAATCAAACGTCTTCCAGCCATCTCTCTTGGCCAACACTTACCGGCAATAAGACCCCAAAACAATAAAAAACTGACCGGATCATAAAAAAATTATAAGGAAGTTTTTCAGGATTTTGAAAATATTAGTCCTGACGTGAGGGGTTGACCAACTGCTGGGCCCAGAACTGGTCCCACACTTCCAGCACCTTACCTGAGGTTTGAATCTCTTCAAATTCGAGCGGACAACTGGTCAGAATTTTTTCGATATCATCATCAAAAAGGTCGGTGATGATCTTGCGCACCCGATGCCCTTTTACGGTCAGCGAAACCCGTGCCGAGCGCTTGTCATGCCGGGCTTGTTCTTGCGCAACATAGCCAAGGTTTACCAGTTTTTTTAAATTATAAGAGACATTCGAGCCCAGGTAAAAACCGCGGGTTTTAAGCTCACCAACCTTAATTTCATGTTCGCCTAGATTATAAAGCAAAAGCCCTTGAACCGATGTGATGTCGGTGATGCCGGCCTCAGTTAAAGCAAGGTGAATCAGATCGTGCAGTTTTTGATGGAGCCGCTCAAGAAGGGTAATGCTTTTGCTAAACTCAGCCTTGGCTTCTTCCGGCGAAACCTCGTGCCCTAAACCGGAAGTGATATGGTCAACTTTGCTCATGGAATTGTACCCTCTACAATTTGTCCCCCAGGATGACGCGGCATAATATGAAACAAAGCTTCAAAAATTACAAATGCTAAAAATTCCACAATATGGAAATTATATTTCGTTCCCTTCAGCGGGCTTTTTGATGGTGGCTTAAATATCCTGGTTTACCATTTTAAAAATTCCTGAAAAATCAAGGTTGCCATGCCCCTTTTCAGATAGCTCGGAATAAAGCGCCTCAGACAAGGCCCCTAACGGGGTGCTGGCTTCGGTGGCTTTTGCCGCGGTTTTGGCCAGACGCAAATCCTTCAGCATCATGTCGGCGGCAAAGCCGGGCTGGTAATCACGGTTGGCGGGAGAGCCTGGCACCGGTCCCGGAACCGGACAGTAGGTATCAAGCGACCAGCACCGCCCGGAAGAGGTTGAGGCGACATCAAACAAGACCTGGTCATCAAGGCCCAACCTGCGGCCAAGGGCAAATGCCTCGGAGGTGCCAATCATTGAGATGGCAAGAAGCATGTTGTTGCAAATTTTAACCGCTTCGCCATTGCCGGCGCCGCCGCAATGAAAAATTTTGCCGCCCATCGGCTTCAGGATTTTTTCCGCCTTCTGGAATGCGCCCTTGGTGCCGCCGACCATAAACGTCAATGTCGCCGCCTCAGCGCCACCGACCCCGCCGGAAACCGGGGCGTCGACCATCTCGAACCCGGCTTCGGTGGCCGCCGCATTGATGTCGCGCGCGGTGGCAACGTCGATGGTAGAACAATCAATCAGTAGAGTCCCGGCATCAGCCTTGGCCAAAATCCCGTCATCATTCAGGTAAACCGCGCGGCTGTGCTTGCCTTCGGGCACCATAGTGACCACCACCTCAACCCCGCTGGCGGCCTCGCTGACGGTTGCCGCGGGGGCCATTCCGGCTTCCACGCCATGGTCCAGGGCCGCTGCCGAAAGGTCAAAGGCCTTGACTTCATGGCCCGCTTTGATGAGGTTTTTTGCCATCGGCATGCCCATGTTGCCGAGCCCGATAAAACCGATTTTTGCCATGTTTTTTCTCCTGATCCTTATTCAAATGTAAGCTCGTCATCACCCAGGTTTTCAAAATGTTTGGCCACATCCGCGTCGCTGACCGCCGTTAGCGTCGCCGGCATCCAGCTTGGGTTATTGTCCTTATCAAGCAAAATTGCCCGCACCCCTTCAAAGAAATCATTGCCGTTGATGATGTGGTTGACAATGCGGTATTCCATTTTCATGTTTTCGCGAAATTCCCTGAGCGCCCGGCCCTTGCGCATTTGCCGGAAGGTGACCTTCATGCTGGTCGGCGATTTTTTCAAAAGCCTGCCGTGCCAGGTCGTGGCCCAATCTGAGCCATCGCTTTCAAGCGCGGCCAGAATTTCCTCGACACTATCGCCTGAAAAAATTGTGTCGATGGCCGCCCTGTGGGGGCCAAGTTTGCTCATGCCCGGGTCTTCGCTAAAGCCGGCAATGGTGCCATCAATATCCCCGGAACCTTCCGCAAGGGCGTCAATCAAATCATCCAGTTTTTCGGATCGGACATAACTTTGGGTTATCCCCAGA
>SMXR01000087.1 GCA_004356215.1 Alphaproteobacteria bacterium
CGGTCTTTGGTCTTGGCAAAATCCAGCCACGAGATAAAATCGCCAAAGCTTGCCAGACGCTCCTTGAATTCATCAACCCCCGGGGTCCAGCCGTTATAGGTATTGATAAAGTTCAGGCACAGCCGCTCGCCAACAAAATTAACGTCTGTCCAGGTTTTGGTCATATTTATGCTTATACCTCTTTTTTTTAATTCTAACCAGTAAAAAACTCTTGACAAGTTATATAATCGTCTGCATATATAACCTTTAAAAAGCTCTTTACAAGTTATTCTTTTACCTTATAGGAGAATTTAACACCCATGTATTGCTTTTTAATGGTTACTTTAGGAGAGAGACCATGACTTGTTCCACCCAAACACTTAACCCAAAAACCCACCCCTTGCTGACCAGCAAACTGTTCCATTCCAAGAAAGCGGGCACCGATGACCTGTTTTTTCCCAAGGAAGTGATTCTCGATCATGCCGTCGAGGTTTACGAAAAGGAACACGGGGCCCAAACAGGGGCAATTTTTGCGCGCCTTAATCGTGCCTTGGCCAGTTCGCTTAAAGGGTTCTTTGATGTCACATACAAATAAGCTGGAAATCCCAGGGAAGCAGTTCCCTCCTGCTTCCTCCCTCTCCCCGGGGGCGCTGCTTGCCGCCCCCGGGGCAAAGTTTGTTGAGACGCCATTTTTTTTCTGGGGGGTTTTTATCGTCACCCTGGTGTTATGGGCCTCGGCCTTTGTCGCCATCCCGATCGCCCTTAAAGACATGGCCGCGGACCAGGTCATCACCACCCGCCTGGTTATTTCATTCCTGATTTTTCTGCCGGTGGTGGTGCGCGCCTGGAGCAAAGTGATCCGCCCTCAATTAAAGCAGGATTGGAAATTGCTGCTGTTGATGGGTCTTACCGGGATTACGTTTTACCTTTTCGCCCTGACTTATGGCCAGCGCACCAACGGCGCCGGTGAGACCAGCCTGATCGTCAATATGACCCCGCTGTTGACCGGGTTTTTTGCCGCCCTGTTTTTGAAAGAGGATTTTCACAAGCGCATGATAATTGGCGCCCTGGTTGCCCTTCTCGGGGTTGCCTTTTTGGTCGTGGGCGGGGGAGATGGATTCCAGATTGACCCCAATGCCCTGCTGATTCTTGTTTCAGTTGTCGCTGCATCGATTTATTTTGTTATCCAGCGGAAACTTAGCAAACGCTATTCCCCCACCCTTTTGGTAGCCCTGTCGTTTTTCATCGGCACGCTTTTCGCGCTGCCGTTCAGCGCCGGGATTATCGAAAGCTTCCAGGCCATGACCTGGCGCTCGGGCGCGGCGGTGGTTTATCTCGGCGCCTTCGCCAGCACCATCGCCTACATCGGCTGGGCCTATATCCTGTCGAAAATGCCGGCAGGCAAAGCCGCCCTTTACCTGTATTACATTCCGGTTTTGTCGACGATTATGGGCTGGCTGATCCTCGGCGAGGTGATCACCCTGGGCTTCCTGTTCGCTGCCGTGCTGATTATCCTCGGCGTAATGATCGGCACAGGGGTTTTGAAGGCTAGTCCCTTCTGGAAAATCAAAAAGCTTTCGAAAACCCCTATAAAAGGGCCGTGCCAGGATGTGCCTTAGGGGAAATTGGCTAGCCCAGCCAGGCGATGGCACCCATCCAGATCATGGCGCCGAGCTGAAGAGAAAAAAATGTAAAGCGCACCAGCACTACCGGCCTCCTCTGCTCGCGGTGGAGATGGGTCATGCTCTGTAAAATCCGCGCTCCAATGACCACCAGCGCCAGGGTATCAAGGGTCTGCGTATCGAGGCCCTGCACCGTTAAAACCACAACTATTGCACCAAAAACAGCAAGGTTTTCAACACAATTCCGGTGCGCCTGCATGGCGCGGCGATACCGGCCATCCTCGGGCGGCACGTCGCTGGGAAAACCACCCTTGGGCACCGTCCCGGTAAACACGGCTTTCCAGCGGTAAAAGCCGATATGCAAAACCATGAATATGGTCCACATCGCAAAACCCAGCAAAACCCACAGCGGTGTTGTCATGATCAATCCCCTCTTCGTTGTGTAAAATGGCCCGCCCGGCAGGATTTGAACCTGCGACCTCCGGATTAGAAATCCGATGCTCTATCCAACTGAGCTACGGGCGGAATTCGCCTTATTTACTCTCATCCGGCATTTTTGAAAAGAAACTTATTTGAAATTTTCGGCATAGGTCTGGTAGCGCGGGCGTCTTTGCGCCTCACTAGCAACGGTATATTCAATCCCCTTGCGCCGGGCATAGTCTTCGGCTTCGGCCAGGGTTTTGAACTTGAGGCGCAGCTGGGATTGCATATCGCCGGAGCCGGCCCAGCCCATCAACGGGTCGGGTTCTTTCTTCGCTTCCGGTTCAAACTCAAGCACCCACAGGCGAGTGGCCGCGAGCCCCGATTGCATGGCGGTTTTGGCGGGTTTGAAAATCCGTGCCTTGGTCATTACTATTCTGGCCTCCTGTATTCCATTTACCGCTCTTACAGTATCCTTAGCGCGGGTTTTGATCAACGCCCCAATTTTGCCTGAACGGACTTTTTGGGAGGTAAAAAAATTAAACAATTCCCATAAAGTGTTTGTTTTGCTATGAAAATTTACTCACACACTAGGAAAACCGGGGGAAATATGGCCAAAAAATCCAGCACAGGCACGGCAAAAGGTGAAGAATTCACCCCCGGGGTAGAGCTAACCGGAAGCCATCATACCGAAAATTACCTTTTTGCATTTTCCACTTTGCCGGATATTTCAACTTTTATGCGCACCCAGGTCATCCCAAAGGACCAGGACGGCCTTAAGCCCCTGAAGGCGGCGTGGGAGAAAATCCAGCCTACCATTGCAAAATTAATAGAGCGCGAAAAAGGACTGTCCGAGTCTATTTCGCGGGCAAATATTCCCGAAGAAAATCATGAAAAAGTGCGGGAAATTATTGGCGGCGAGCTGTTTCAAAAAACGTTTACCGGCCCTTTTACCATAGAAATGGTGGAAATTGACAAGCTTATTGCCCCGCAACGGACGGTAAACCTGGATTTTGTCAAGGATCTGACCAATGAGGTAAGCGCCAAACCCGATACCACCGAGTTGGTGGATTTTTGCCTGGGCGGAAAACGAAAAAAAGCCCCCGTCGCTCACCTTGAAATTGGCCCGGGTCAACACGCCTTCGCTTCAGTAAATACCGACCTTCGTTTTTTGGGCGGGTTTTTAAAGCCCCTTGCTGAAGAGGATTTAAAGCTGGCCGGGCTTGGCGGTATGCCGGTCGCAGCGGTCATCGGTTTTGTCGGCTATGGCCTCGATGCCGTCAATGTTTTGGCCGCGGGGCAACGGTATGTCCTGAACAATGGATTTCACCGGGTTTATGCCCTCAGGTCTTTGGGGGTTAAGATGGTCCCGGTGGTGGTCCAGCATAAAGCGAATATCGCCCTGGAATTCCCCCAGAGCGTGTTTGGATTGCCAAGGGAATATTTCCTGAACCACCCCAGGCCGGTCTTGGTGAAGGATTTTTTTGTCGAGGACTTCAATGTCGCCTTACGGGTGAAAGACCGGCTCAAGACGATCACAACCCAAATCCAGTCCGGGCAAATTGACACCCCGGTATAAATTTTTGAATAATTATAATGTTCGGGGAGGAGAAACATTATGGCTGAAACAAAAGGAAAAGTTGTTGGTTCGCTGGCGCGGGTATTTCGCTATCCGGTCAAGTCGATGGTAGGAGAGGAACTGGAACAGGTGGAGGTAACAAAAACAGGTATTTTGGGTGATCGGGCTTATGCCCTGGTGGATCAAGAGAGTGGCAAGGTGGTAAGCGCGAAGAACCCGCGGAAATGGAGTAACCTGTTTGGAATAACTGCCACCTTCACCCAGCCCCCACAAGCAAATCAGGCTTTACCGAACGTCAGGATTACGTTGCCTTCGGGCGAACAGCTGGACCGGGTAGAAGATGTGAATGAAAGGCTGAGCAACCTGTTCGACAGGCAAGTCGAACTCTTATCAGCGGCCCCACAAAAACCTGCCCTGGAGGAATATTGGCCGGACATTGAAGGGCTTGATCACCGGGACGCTGTCACTGACGAAGGCATGCCGGCAGATACCTTTTTCGATTGTGCCACCCTTCACCTGATGACAACAGCGACACTCGATCGATTGCAGGAGCTGTATGCTGAAGGTACCTTTGATGTGCGGCGCTTCAGGCCCAACCTTCTTGTCAATTCAGATTCAGGCGGATTTCCCGAGAATGAATGGGTTGGCCGCAGGGTCGCAATTGGAGATGACGTAATCATAAAGATTACAGGGCCTTGTCCACGTTGTGTCATGACAACGATTGCACAACCCGGCCTGGACAAAGACCCGCTAATATTGCGTACCGCAGTCCAACATAATGGCGGCAACGCTGGTGTCTATGCCGCTGTCATTCAGGGGGGACAAATCAGACAGGATGACCCAGTTGCGGTGCTTTGAACCAAAGCCGGGGAGAATTTACCCAGCAAAACAATTGTCGAAATACCCTTTTTGGGATACAAATAAGTAGGAATAACTTTCTTATGGCAAAAAAACCAAAAGCGAAAAAAGTTCAAACTTCCCTTACGGGATCCCTCCAAAGCCACTTCAAGGTGGTCGAGCAAAATTACGGCGACGATGCGCTCAAATGGTATAAGTCATTTTTGGCGGCCAGCATTACCGCGATAGTCCTGGCTATTTTGTATTTAATGGGGTCGATGTTAAATTGGGCGGTTGTATTTATAATCGCCGGGGTTGCCGTGCTGTCGCTTTTGTTCAAGGTCATATTTTGGAGTGATGGCAGTTTTTAAACCAGGTCTTTTGGCCCGTCCGGAAAAATTCCAACAAAATAAAAAGGGGAAAGTGGTCGGGGAGACAAGATTCGAACTTGCGACCCTCTGCTCCCAAAGCAGATGCGCTACCAGGCTGCGCCACTCCCCGACCGGGAATGTGTGCGGGGTTTAGCATAACATCTTTAAGATTGAAAATGAAAAAGAGTGTGCTTTAAAGAATTTTAAAAATACCCGAGCTGGCCAGAACCGGATTTCCCTCGACCTCAATCTCGCACCTGACAAAAGCCAGGGCTTTGGTGCGCCGGGTGACAAAGCCGCGGCCTTCAACCCAGGCGCCAAGCCTTGCCGGGGCGGTGAACTGGGCATTCATCTGCACCGTGACAAACGGCAGGTTGGCGACATCCAGAACCGCGCGGGCCATGACAATATCGGCAAACGTCATCAAAACCCCGCCGTGGGCGATGCCGCCCTGATTGGTATGCTTGTTTTCCACCCGAAACCCGCGCACCCAGCCTTCGCCCTCCTTCTTTTCATAAAGCGGGCCGACCGCCGCACCGAACGGGTTTTCGGATTTGATCGGCTCATAACCTGCCGGTGGTTTTTCGCGCTTAGTCATTATCCGGGTCCTGGGCGGGTATTGCATTGCCGAAAATTTCATGATGAACAATATCTCCGGCCTCAATTCCAAGCGTTTCGCTCAGGCCGCCGTTTAATTCCAGAACGCCGGCAACCCAGCCTGGTGAATTTATCGTCTGCAAAGAATGCGGCTGGGTATCGTGAGCGATATCGGCAATCGTGCCGTCGGGCAAAATAAAAATCAGATCAAGCGAAATGTAGGTATTCTTCATCCAGAAGCCAACGCTTTGAGGGAAGGAATAGTGAAAAATCATGCCATGGTCAGCGGCCATCTCCGCCCGGTACATCAGGCCCAAACTCTGCTGTTCGGGGGTTCTGGCCACCTCAACCTCAAACCTGTGCCAGCCTTCATCGGTCTCAATGCTAAGCGGGGTCACTTCAAGGTTTTGCGGCACCCCGCCACTCCCGGCGGCGGTAATAAAAAAAAGAAAAACGGCCATTAGTGATTTGAAAACGGTCATGAAAGGGGGCCTTTTGGTCAATTATTCAATGGGAAAACAATACCCAGCCCAAGGGCAAAGGGCAAGGGTGGATACTTTTAAGCGCCGGTTTAAGGGAAATTTTAGTCGTCGTCGGGAAGCTTTACCTCGGCAACCAACGGTCCTCGCGGTCCATCGCCGACTCGAACCATCACCTTTTGACCCGGGAATACCTCTTCTATTCCGGCGCGTTTCAAAACCCTGAGATGGATAAAAATATCCTCAGAATCTTCATCCTGCGAAATAAACCCGTATCCGCGCAGCCGGTTAAACCACTTTACGGTTGCTTCCATAAAATCACTGATGTTTTCAAGGTCGGCGGTCGGATCGAAATCCTCATCACCGTTCATAAGTTCATCGGCCGGGGTTGCGGTGGCAAGGTCAATCGCGGATACCCGGATCGCCTGCCAGCCCTTCAGGCCTTCAATGGCAAGGCATGTCAGGGTTGCGCCTTCGGGCACGGTGGCCAAACCAATTTCTTTTAAAACAGAAAAATGAACCAGGATATCTCCCTGGCCCTCGTCAGAGACAATAAACCCAAAGCCTTTTGCAGAATCAAACCACTTGACCTTGCCTTTGACTTCAATGGCCCCGGCTTTCTTGGCCATGTCTACGATATCACTTTGGGACTTTTCGCTTTGCATCCCAACTCCCCCACTTTACGGGCTACGTCAAAACACTCTTCTGACTAAACCACTTTATTGTTTTTTAAATTATATCACAAACTTGTGATCACAACCAAACCAAAAAAATAAATAAATTTTTATTAAAATCTGTTCTATTTTTCCAAACCCTCGATTAATGACCCTCTGGCGTTAAAGTCTCAATATGGTGTTCGATCAGGCCGATGTCATAAAAATATGCGGTGCCGGGTTCCAGCAGGAAATAAACACCCGCCAGGCCAACCAATGTCAGGACCACGGCATAGGGGAACGCCATTATCACCATCCGCCAGTAAGACAACCTGACCAAAGGCGCAATCGCCGATGTAAGAAGGAACAGAAAGGCCGCTTGGCCGTTCGGGGTGGCAACGCTTGGAAGGTTTGTGCCGGTGTTGATGGCCACCGCCATCAAATCAAAAGTGTCACGGGTAATCGTGCCATTGGCCAGCGCGTTTTGTGCCTCACTTATATAAACGGTGGCGACAAATACGTTATCACTCATCGCCGAAAGCAGGCCATTGGCCAGGTACAGCGCGGAAATCTGGTCGGAGCCTTCCAAACTTAAAACCCAGTCGGTCACCGGCTTGAAGAGGGCCTGATCATTGATAACCGCGACGATGGCAAAAAACACACCGAGCAGGGCGGTAAACGGCAACGCCTCCTGGAACGCCTTGCCGATGGCATGCTCATCAATAACCCCGGTAAACGACGACGCCAAAACAATAACCGACAACCCGATCAACCCGACGGCCCCCAATTGAGCGCCAAGGCCAATGATTAACCACAGGCCAACCAAACCTTGAACCACCAACGAGGCTCTTTGTTGTGAGGTTCTTTTCTCTGACTGATAGGCTTCATATTCAGCCAGGATTTTCGCAACCTTTTCGGGCAGCAGCGCGCCGTACCCGAAAATTCCGGTTTTTTCCAAAACCACCACAGTCAATAACCCGGAAACCAGAACCGGCAAAGTGACCGGCAGCATACGGAAAAAGAATTCCCAAAACTCCCACCCGGCGCGGCTGGCTATAAGGAGATTTTGCGGCTCGCCAACCAGCGTCATCACCCCGCCCAGCGCGGTGCCAACCGCCGCGTGCATAATCAGGGTTCTGAAAAAGGCACGGAATTGCTCCAGATCATCGCGGTTAAGGTGATCGACCTGTTCGTCATCCAGGTGATCGTGGTCATGATGAAAATCCTTGCCGGAAGCCACCTTGTGGTAGATCGAATAAAACCCGACAGAGATGGCAATGATCACCGCAATCACCGTCAGGGCGTCCAGGAATGCGCTCATGAAAGCCCCGGAAAAAGAAAACATCAAAGCCAATTTAAGCTTGGACCTGACCTTCACCAGAATTTTGGTGAAAATATAAAGCAGCAGGTCCTTGATAAAATAAATCCCGGCGACCATGAAAATCAACAGCAGGATAACCTCAAACCCGGCTTCAAGTTCATGGAAAACCGTCTCTGTAGAGGTTAGCCCCAGGAATATTGCCTCAATCGCCAGCAGCCCGCCCGGTTGCAAGGGGTAACATTTCAGGGCCATCGCCAGACAGAAAATAAATTCTCCGACCAAAAGCCAGCCCATCAAGTAAGGCCCCATCAAATAAAGGATAATTGGATTAATGATCAAAAAACCGATGATGGCGATTTTATACCAATCAGGGGCATGGCCTAAAAAATTCTTGGTGTAGGGGTTGGAAAAATATTGTGCCATTCTAAAATGCTTCCCCGGTGTTGTTCCTCGCATCCCATGTTTAAAAACAACCCGGGAAAAAGCAAGCAAAACCGAACCCTGGTCTAACCTTAACTTGCCGATTATCCCGGCGCGGTTTAAACAAATTGGCAAGAAAGATTTTATGACATGGATTTATCAGGAAAAAAAATCATACCCGCAGACCGCGATGAGGTTTGGCAAATGTTGCAAAACATCGATATTTTGAAGGCCAGCATTCCCGGCTGTGAAGATTTGATTTGGGAAAATGAGACCACGCTCAGGACTATTGTCCGGGCAAAGATTGGCCCCGTCAAGGCCCGCTTCAAAGGCAAGATCATCCTTTCCAACATCAACCCCCCGAAAAGTTACACCATTTCCGGTGAAGGCCAGGGCGGGGTCTCTGGCTTTGCCAAAGGCAAGGCCGATGTCACGTTGACAGAAACCCCGGAGGGGTGTGAACTCAGCTATAGTGCCTCGGCAAATTTTGGCGGTAAACTGGCGCAAATGGGGTCCAGGCTCCTAAACAGTGTTGCCAAAAAAATGGCCGATGATTTCTTTGATGGTTTCGTCACCCAGGTGACCAACTCAAAGACGTAGGTGGGGAAGAATGACCCAAAAAAAACAGAACATTGATGCCCGAAAAGAAGGATTGCCGACCCAGGTTTGGGTGGTCGGCGTTATCATTTTTGTGTTGGCCACGCTTTATTTTTTTTCGAGTTAAACCATGCCCAATCGTAAAAAAAAGGATGAATGGACAACCGCCATGGATTGGGGGCTTGCCGGTGAAGATATTGCCTTGGCCAGTGTGATCATGACCTGGGGTTCGTCACCACGGCCGGTGGGCAGTCTTCTGGTAATAAGTTGGCAATGGGTTGTTCGAAGGGTCTGTCAGCGGCGGTTGCGTGGAAGGCGCGGTGGTGACAGAGGCCTTGGATATATTAAAAAGCGGCCGGCCAAAAGTGATGGAATTTGGTATTTCCAATACCAACGCCTGGGAGGTGGGATTGGCCTGCGGCGGCAATATTGCCATCCTGGTGGCTTCGGTTAAAAAGAAAAACATCCCCATCCTGAAGCGCCTGAACACGGTGCGCGCGGCCCGGACCCCGCTGGTGCTCGCCACCCTTTCAGGCGGCCGGGGCGCAAAACAAATCATTCGCAGCCATCCCGAGGTGGTTTTGGAGGTTGCGGTAGACGATCCCGGTATCCATATCGATCTGGATACCCGGGAGGACATGGATGCCTTGTAAAAGAGGTTCCTTTTCATTTCAGGAATAAACCGGATATACTATCTGGCTAGGGTCTGGACCCTGGGTAAAGCAGGGAAGAGAGAGACTATGGCCAAGGCCAAAACAAAGCCAAAACTGATTGCCCTCACCGGCGCCACCGGGTTTGTTGGCGGCCATATTCTTAAGGCGGCTGTCAAGGCAGGGTATCCGGTGCGCGCCATCACCCGGCGCCCGCAAAACCCGCGCCCGGGGGTGGACTGGGTGCCCGGCGACCTCAAGGACAGGCAGGCCCTTAAAACCCTTCTGGAAGATGCCGATGTTGTCATCCACTGCGCCGGGATTGTTAAGGCTAGACGCCACGCCCATTTTCATGAAATCAACACCCAGAGCCTGGCCCACCTTCTGGATATGCTGCAAGCCCGGCGCGGCGGCTATGGCGCCACCCAGGTGATGTTTATTTCCTCGCTGACCGCGCGCCACCCTGATATTTCCCCCTATGCAATGAGCAAACACAATGCCGAGGAAATTTTGAAAAGCCGGGGCGATGATTTTCCCTGGACGATCATCAGGCCGCCGGCGGTTTATGGTCCCGGGGACATGGAAATTTTAAAATTGTTTCGGGTCATGAAGCGGGGGTTTGCCCCGGTGGCGGGAAGCATTGCCAATTCATTTTCGCTGATCCATGGCCGCGACCTGGCGGCAGCGGTTTTGGCGGCGATCGGAACCAAGCTGGCCGAAAACAAAACCCTGGAACCCGATGACCGTCACCCTGGAGGGTATACCGTTCTGGATGTGGCTGGCATTGTCGGGCAAAAACTCGGACGGGCGGTCAAACCGGTGGTTATTCCGGGAATGCTTTTGCACGCCGCCGCTTTTTTCAATGAAATTGGGGCAGCAGTGATCGGTAAAGCGCCAATATTTGCCCGCTGGAAGGTTCGGGAAATGGCCTACCCAAACTGGGTTTCAAACCAGGCCAGTCACGCCGCAATGCCAGGCTGGAAGCCAAAAATTGGCCTGAAGGAAGGCCTGAACGAGACAATTGACTGGTATCAGGCAAATGGCCACCTTTAAAAGGGCCTAAAAAGTTCTTTAAAAAGCATGAAAAACAAGGGTTTAAGCGCCTTCCCAGCCGGGGAGGAAACGCATTTTTTTGCGTTTTTGAGTTTTCAAAGGGGGTACAATAGTGTAACTAGGTCGGCCTGGGAAAAATTTTGAATAGGGACGCACCCGTCTGGATCACTTAGGATGGTTCAAGTTGGGCTGGTGGTATGTTGTACCGGGGAATTATCAATTGAAAATTTCGACCCTGACAATGTCTCCCTTGAACCGAATGGCTGTTCGGGATACCTTTGTTTCGGGGAGCGTTCAGCCAATAAAATTAGGCGATAGAGATGCGTAGAGATCTTTTTGAAAAATTTCAGTCTATTATAGATCAGCATGATGCGCTGCCGCCCGAGGCTGATGATCCGTTTTCCGTCAGGATGGACAAGATTATCTCTCAGACCGTGGCCGTCATTGACGGACGCGAGACCATTCTCTGTGGCACCAACAACTATATGGGCATGACGCTGGACCCCGATGCCAAGGCCGCGGCGATTGAGGCAATTGAAAAATTTGGCACCGGCACCACTGGGTCCCGCGTTCTCAACGGTACCTATTCCGGGCATATCGAACTTGAAGAAACCCTGAAAGATTTTTACGGCACCAAATTTGCCATCGTCTATTCGACCGGGTATTTGGCCAACCTTGGTATCCTCGCCACCTTGCCCGGGCGCAAGGATTTTATTGTCATAGACGCGGATGTCCATGCCAGTATTTATGATGGCTGTGCCCAGGGGCGGGCGACGATTTTGCGCTTCAAGCACAACGACACGGAACACCTGGAACGCCGCCTCAAGGATTTGCCGCCGGATGCCGGCATCCTGATTGTTGCCGAAGGCATTTACAGTATGATGGGAGATGTCGCACCCCTGAAAGAAATCATCGCATTAAAAAAGAAGTACAAAGCCACTTTGATGCTGGACGAGGCCCACTCGATGGGCTTTTGCGGCAAAACCGGTCGCGGTGTCGCCCAGGAATTGGGGCTTGAGGATGAGGTTGATTTTCTGGTCGGAACATTTTCAAAATCGGTCGGCACAGTTGGCGGTTTTGTGGTCTCTAACCACCCCAAATTTGAGGTCCTGAGGCTGGTCTCCAGGTCGTATGTCTTTACCGCCTCGCTGCCACCTTCGGTGGTTGCCTCGGCCAAGTCAGCGATTGAAACCATCAAGGGCGCCGATGACCTCCGCGAAACGCTTTGGGCCAATGCCCGTCATCTCCACCGCGGCCTCAAGGACGCTGGGTTCGCGCTCGGCACCAAAACCGCCGAAAGCCCGATAACCGCGGTTGCCCTGCCCGATACCGAACAAACGGTACGGTTCTGGTCAGGGCTTTTGCGCGCCGGGGTTTATGTCAATATGGCGGTTCCACCGGCGGCGCCCCAGGGTCTTTTCCTGTTACGATGCAGCGTTTGCGCCAGCCACACCCCAGAGCAAATTGATACTGTCATTGAAAAATTTATTGCTGTTGCCAAGGCGCGCAAAGTGCCGCTTAGCGGAAAGCACCCTTCAGGCGAAGCTGAAAAAAAAGGAAAACCCCCGCAATCAAAGGATGTCGCCGCTGCCATGGCTTGAGGGTTACGGTGATTCCTGACGACCGGCCAATTTTCCAGACCAGATAATCAATTCCCCCACTAAAGGTAAATGTTGCCTTGATAAGGCGCATCAGGCTGACAGCCTTGCCATTCAAACGGCGTTTGGTCCAGCGCCATTTGTTCGCCCGGGCGCTTGCCAGGGCATGCCCGCCGAGGGCCTTTAGAACCAGGGGTGTAACCGCATCAAAGTAGGTTTTATTAACTGTATAGAGTTCCAGGCCCTTGCCTTTTTTTTCCGACCTGAGTTCGGCGCCATAAGTCAAACCCAAGGCAAATGGCCATATTTCCTTAGGCGTTTTTACCGCCCCCAGCAGCGGCATGGCGGCGGACACCATAGTCAAGTGGGCACCCGTAACCCCTTCCAGGATGGCTGCCCTGGTTTTTTTGTCGCGGCAGTATATCAGCCTTGAGGGTTGGCTAAACCGGGCCCACACCGAAACATTGAGGCAGGCTTCCGAGGTTCTGAACAAAAAGTCTTCAAGGCTGAGGACGGCAATCTTGGCGCGTAGCTTGGCCTGGCCAACTTTCGCCTCACGGTAAAAAACGTTGGGCGGCACTACCCGGTTGGCCAGGGCCAGGCCGCCAGAGCCATAAGCCTTCCGGTAGTTGCCAACAATCAGGTAAAAATCCAGGATCAGGCCTTCGAGTTTGCCGGTTCGCAGGCACGACCCGTAATAAAGCACCGCCAAAACTTCGCCGTTAAATTCGCCTGCCAGCTTTTTTGCCAGCCGCTCAGCTTGGGGCTGAACCGGGCCATCAAGCGAGGTTTTAATGTAAGAAATCAGTGATTTTTCTGAGGCACGCATAGGCCAACCTTCATCACTTATGTCAGCGGGCGGGTTATATCATTTTCCCCGAAAAGATACGAACTTTAACGGCTCGGTGCCAGAAACCTTGATTGGACCGGTGCCCTCATACTGGTGGATTTCACCGTCCAGTACGAACGAGGCGCCACCCCGGATGGTCACGCTTTTCACATGATCAAAGCTGATGGTTTTGGTTCTGGCGCGGTCAATGGTCCCCATGGCGCCCCGGAAAAGGGCTATAATAACGGCTCGCACATGGGGCCGCAAAATTAACAACGGCAGGTGTCCGGCTTTATATGGGGCGTGCCCGCCAAATATGAGGGCGCTCAGGGTGGTGGTCGCCACCAGGCTGATATGCCCCGAATAAGTTTTGCCGTTGTCAAAAACAACATCCATTTCCGGGGCGTAGCCAATCCATCCCTTGCGGTAGCGGCCAAACAGAAAAGAGGACATAAAACCGCCAAGCCCTATCAATTGCGCCATCTTGCCTTTGATCCCCAAGGGGTAAATGTGGTTGACCGTGTAAGAAATCAGGCTAGGCATTGACGCCCCGCCAAAAAACATCCCGAACTGGGGCTCACGCTTGTCATTAAAATCTATTCGAACCAGGTTATGTTCGGATATGTGGGTGTCAATTTCACCCTTGGCATAACTTTCCAGAATGGTTTCCAGATCGCGGGCCACAGGGCCGCCGGTTTTCAGGTCCCGGGCAATCATATTGGTCATGCCGCCGCCAAGGATGGCAATTTTTGGAAAGTCCTTGAAAATCCTGTTGTTCATGAGAAACGTCAGGGCGCTGTGGATGGTGCCATCGCCCCCGTTCAGGATCAAAAGATCAATTTCTTCACCCTTGAAAGCCCTGAGCTGGATATAAAGCCGTTTGAGGGAGTTGCCCTCCAGGTGTTCAACAAAAGAATAGCGTTCGGCCACCTTGAAAATTTCCGGCAGGCATTTTCGATTATGGGTGCTCAAGCTGTTGCTCAGCAGGATTACACGCCCCTCGTTTGCCTTACGACCCCGTGCCATTATGAAATTTACCTTTAGGTTTTCCCGCTTTTTTTGACAAAAGCGATCCAAGCCATGGTTTTTAAAAATCCGGCAGCCCCAAGGCCGCCGCACCAGTGTTTATTCGGGAATCAGGAGAAAATCAAACTTAAAAGCAAAAAAACGGGCTGCTACCGGCGCCGCCGGCGTTTGCTGTCTTTCTTTTCAAGTTGAAAATAATAAGTCAGGGCGACATCCATTTTTTTGACGCCATTGGCCACTTCGAACAATGTTTCTTCGTGTTCGGGCGGTCCAAAAGTCAGTGAAGGATTGTTTGAAAAGCCAAACCCTTCGGTGAAGATATCAGCCCGGCCATTGGAATTTTTGTCGTGCATAACCGCCATCGAATAGGTTCCGGCGGCAGGAAACGTCACGCACACCTGTTGGAAATCTTCCTGGGTGGGCACTTCAACGCGCAAAACTTTTTTACCGCTGACCAGAAAATCATCCGGGTTGTCGTTGTAAATTTGAACCCGGAGCGTCCCCTCGCTGGAATCAATGCCGCTGACATCAACAAGCACCCGGGGCACCGAATATTCGCCGATAACACACGGGGAAATTTGCTCCTGGGCGTTATAGGCTACATTCAGGCCATCGGCCTGAATCGCGGACGTTGAAAAAAGGAAAGCAGTGGCGCCGAGAGCCACCAGGCCTTTAACCCTGTTAGAAAAACTGAAATCGTTCACGTCAAACTCCCTGTTTGCCTGTGCGCTTTATTGTTACCGTTTACGCTAATAATATTGCGTATAAATTAGGCGCTTTTATGGCAAAACCATGCTTGAATATGACACTCTCAATACAGGAAAATTCAATTTTTTCAAGACTTAAGGTTATTTTCCTGGCAATAAATTTTATCAATTTCCTTTTTTCTTTGAAGGGTGGTATGCCACCAAGACAGCCAATAAAAGCGTATCCATGGCACCCGAAGAGGAATTTATGGCGGTCCAGGACCCTGGTCAGGAAATCAGAAGTGATAACGCTACCGTCGCCAAAAGTGCCGGGAAAGCCTTCCTTGGACAGTCCGCCGCCGTGGTTGAAGCGCTCGGCCTGATAATATTTACCTGGCTTTATGCCCCCGCTGTGGTTGGCCTTTTTTTTACGTTATGGGCGGCCCTGAAGGTTTTGACCGCGGTCACCGAGTTTGCCATGACCACGTCACAGCAGCGTTTTACCCCTGCCAGCAAAACCAAGGCCGGGGATGCCCAGATCCTGAAAGCGGCTTTAATGGTCTCTTTAAGCATCAGCATTGGGACCACTCTTTTGGTGGCCTGGTTTGCCCCTGAAATTGCCGGGTATTTTCATAGCGGCACGGTCTCCAAAGAATTGTTCACCACGATTATACGGATTTATGTCTGGGCATTGCCGGCCTGGACCCTGGTCGAGGTTTTGACCGCCAGTGTCCGCGCACAAAGGAAATTTGGCCCGGAAATCCGTGTCCGAATTTTTTACGAACAGGGCTTGCGCCTGATTGGCGGGGTCGCACTATTTTATGCCGGACTTGAAACCTTCGGCCTGTTTTATGCCCATGTCATATCGATTACCCTGGCGGCCATTCTGGCCTTTCGGCTGGCGTCAAAGTTTTATGACCTAAAGGCGGTCCTAAACGCCCCGGTCGACCCGGCCTTTCTGAAAGAGTTTTTATCGTTTTCGGCGTTGATGATGCCGGCCAATTTTATCAAAAAGCTGTTCCTTGTGGGCTCGGTAATTATCGTCAACAAGGCGCTGGGCGTTGAGGCCGCCGCCATTTACGGGCTGGGCCGGCATATCTCCAGCGTCCTGCAAATCGTGCATTTAAGTTTTGAATACGTCATGGCGCCCTTCGCCAGCCTGAAGAATGCCCTAGCCAAACGGGATGAACTTCAGGGCCTTTACGCATTCACTACGCGCCTGATTGTCGCCCTGGTAATGCCGCTTGGCATTTTGTTGATTTATCTCAGCCGTGATATCCTGACCGTTTTTAATCCCGATTACGCCGCCGCCACCGGGGTGATTATTATTTTAACCGCGGGCCGCATAACCGAGGCGCTTTCAGGCACTTCGGCGGCGGTTATTGAGATGCTCGGCAATAAAATGCTGCCGCTGGCCAACAACCTGGTGGGGCTGACCGCGCTATTTGTTTTACAATATTACCTGAAGGTTGATTACGGGGTTTATGGCATTGCCCTGGCCACCGCGGTGGGCTTCAACCTGATCAGCTTGCTTAGCCTGGCCGAAGCCTATTTTATTTATGGGCTGTCGCCTTACAGCAAAAAAACCCTGAGGCCGCTATTGGTCTCTTTCATCCTGTCTACGATGATGGGCGGGTTTTTTGTCATTGCCGACAAAATGCCGCACGCCGTGCATTTTTCACTGGCGTTGATCAGCATTTATGTGGCGCTGATGATCCTGGTGCGCTTTGGTTTGTCGGAAGAAGATGCCAGATCGCTTGGCCGGATCGGCCGCTGGTTCAGGAATTTCAAACCTCAAACCGCGATTTAGGCTTGTCACGGCGTTTAAGTTGGGGCAAGACAGCCTTCTCATTTTTTACCAAACTTGCGTGGTGCCGCTAATTGCTATAATTTTGGAAAAACGACTGGGAAAAACTTCATGGTTGGCCGTTACGGTTTTTGGAATAATAAAAGGTACTCTTTAGAGAAGATGACTTTGAGGGAGCTTATCGGCGCCTACTTCCAGTATTATGCCATCAATGTCTACCTGGGCTTTGGACTTCTCAATACGTATTACGCGCTTAAATACATGTCGTATAATTTTTACGATGTGATTGCCGTAAGTGTTGCTATCGTCACCTATCCGCTGGCCTGGTACCTGTTGCACCGCTATATTTTGCATAGCAAATTCCTGTTTAAAAACAAATGGACCGCAAAAATCTGGAAACGGGTCCATTTTGACCATCACCAGGACCCGCATGACCTGAGCGTTTTGTTTGGGGCGCTTTCTTCTACCTTGCCAACCATATTTTTGCTCACCGCCCCGGTTGGCTGGTGGCTTGATGGCCTTGGCGGTGCGGCGGCGGCGTTTGCTTCAGGTTTATTTACCACCTGTTTTTACGAATTTGCCCATTGTATCCAGCATTTGTCCTACAAGCCAAAAAACAAGATGCTGGATCTGATGAAAAAACGCCATATGGAACACCATTTTCACGATGAAAGTGGTAATTTTGGTATTACCAATTTTTTCTGGGATCACGTTTTTAAAACCTATTACCTCAAAAGCGAACGGCCGAAAAAAAGCCCAACCGTACATAACCTGGGTTATACCCAAAAGGTTGCCGAAACCTATCCCTGGGTGGCCGAACTTTCCGGCGGGCTTGGCCCTGATAACCCGTCCGGTCGGAAAGCCACCTAAAAATTCATGGCAGACGAAGTTCGCATTCATCCGGTCTCTGGAAAAGCTGACCTGAAGGCTTTTATCCACGTCCCCGATAGCCTGTATGCCGATGACCCCAACTGGATCCAGCCGCTTGAGATTGAACGGATGGGCGCGTTTACCGATAAAAATCCCTATTTTCTAAGGGGCAAGGCGCAATATTTCATTGCCTACCGGGAAGATGTTGAAGTCGGGCGTATCAGCGCCCAGATCGACCCTTTGGCGCTTGAACATGTCGATCCCAAAATGGGCCATATCGGGTGCTTTGAATGTGAAGATAATGTCAGCACCGCCAAAGCCCTGTTTGAAGCCGCTGAAGGCTGGCTGAAAGCCCGGGGAATGGCCAAAGTGCGCGGCCCGCTCAGCCTTTCGGTCAATGAAGAATGCGGCCTTTTGGTGAAGGGCTTTGATACCCCGCCGATGGTCATGATGGGCCACGCCCTGCCCTATTATGAAAAACTTTTTAAGGCTGCCGGTTACCGGAAAGCCAAGGACATGTTTGCTTATTGCCTCGACATCAACATAGGCTTTGATAAAAAAATTCGACGGTTTGTGGATATGGGGCACCGCAACAAGAATATCGAAATCCGTGATGGCGACATGTCAAATTATGATGCGGAGTTGAAAGAATTTTTTGATATATTTAACGATGCCTGGGCCGATAACTGGGGCTTTATCCCGTTTACTGATGATGACGCCCGCTTCGCCGCCAAGGAAATGAAACCGGTTGTCGCCGCCCATCGCTGCCGGATCTGCCACTACAAGGGCGAGCCGGTGGCCTTCATGATTACCTTGCCCGATGTCAACGATTACATCAAAGATTTTAAGGGTAAGCTGTTCCCGTTCAATATTTTTAAACTGCTGTGGCGCATTAAAATGAAATACCCCGAACGGGTCCGGGTTCCCCTCATGGGGGTAAGGCGTCATCTTCAGGGCACCCTTGCCGGGGCCTGCATGGTGTTCATGATGATGGAAACGATCCGGATTGAAGTCCACAAACGCGGCGGAAAAGTGGGCGAGCTGTCGTGGGTTTTGGAAGACAATGATGCGATGAATAAAATTCTCTTGGAAGCCGGCTGCGTCCTCTATAAAACGTACCGGTTGTTTGATAAAAAATTATGACTGAAAACGTACATATCCACCTGGTCTCTGGAAAAGCCGACCTCAAGGATTTTATCCATGTGCCTGATGCAATTTATGCCGATGATCCCAAATGGATCCAGCCGCTCGAGGTCGAACGGATGGATGTGTTATCCGACAAAAATCCTTATTTTCTGACCGGCGAAGCCCAGTATTTTATTGCCTTCCGCGGCAATACGGCGGTCGGGCGTATCAGCGCCCAGGTCGACCAGCTGGCGCTTGACCTGATTGACCCCAAGATGGGGCATATCGGATTTTTTGAATGTGAAAACAATGGCAAGACTGCCAAGGCTTTGTTTAATGCTGC
>SMXR01000088.1 GCA_004356215.1 Alphaproteobacteria bacterium
CCTTGAAGGAACTTCGGATAAACCCTTATCACAAGTCGATGCCGGGGATAATATCGCCCTGGTCCTGGGCGCTGAAGGCAAAGGGCTGCGGCGCATGACCGCCGAGCACTGCGATTTCCTGGCCAAAATCCCGATCCCGGGGGAGATGGAATCCCTGAACGTTTCCAACGCCGCGGCGATCGCGCTTTACCAACTAACCATATAGAACCCAAAAAACGACGAACCGCCTCTCCCTTGCGACAGGCGGTCTTGCACTCCCTGTCCGACAAGGCGTAAAACCAAATCAGAATTAACCTGAAATGGAGACGCCCAATGTTGGCTCTGACTTATATCAAACCCCTGACTATCATGACCTACGCAGTGGCCAGCTTTGGCTTGTTTGTCTGCGCCGAGATTGCCATGGCCCAGGACGACCCTCAAATCATATATCAACCCAGCCCCGACAGCCCGATTGGTGTGCGCAACCCCGATGGCGCAACCGAATTGGCCCAGTATGACTTTTTGATTGGCGACTGGGACGTTGAGATCACCTGGTATTTTCCCGGCCAGGAAGCCTCAGTAAACAAAGCCATATGGCATAACCACTGGATCGTCGATGGCCGGGTGTTGATGCTGGAGTGGCGCGGGCCCCAGTTTACCGGCACGGAAATCCGGACCTGGAATCCAAAGGAAAAAAAATGGGTCGGAATAAATGTCTATCCAAGTTTTGGTGGCGGGTATACTGAAGTGACCTCTGAAAAAATCGGTGACGAAATGTATGTTTATTTCCCACCCATGGAGGGTCCTAAGGGCGCTTTCCTTGCCCGAGAGATCTATTCTGATATTGAGGCCGACAACTACAAAATGAAATCCGAACATTCCTTTGATGATGGCGAAACCTGGGAACGCGGCCTCTATGAAATGACGGTTTGGCGCACGAAGGATTAAATAAAGCGAAATTTCCGGGCGGCGAGCCAGCCGACCGCAAGTGATGCCAGCAGCAATATGCCCAGGTTGGGCAGTGCGCTGGTCCAGTGGGCGTCAAAACTGATCAATTTGTGAAGCGCATCCATGGTCCAGCCAGTTGGCGTGAACATTTGCAAACTCTGCATCCACTCGGGGGCAATTTCGATTGGCCACCAGGCACCGCCAAGGGCCGCCAAAACCATTGTTGTTAAAACCCCAAACCCTGTAACCTGGCCTTCGCTTTTGGCGATGCTGCCCAACAGGAGCGCAAGCGAGGTGCATAAAGCCGCCCACCCTAAAAGGATGACCAGAACCATTGGCAGGCTGTGCCCCCAATCCATACCAAACAGAATTGTGCCAATAAAGATCGCGACCACCACCTGAACCACCGCCAGGCCCATGCGCCCGGCCCATTTGCCGGCGACGATCTGACCCCTTGTAAAAGGCACAGAAGCAAGGCGCCTCAAAAGCTGGTTCTCACGCTCAAACATCAACATGCCAGCCCCCGAGGTTAGAAGCACAAGAAGCGTAAACATAACCAGCGTACCGGGGATGGCCTGTTGCATTCCGGACGGGATTATTTGCCGCCGGCCCGCCGGCTTGACGTCCAAGGTGGTCAGCGCCTCAACTTCCAGCATTGCAGCCATCGCCGCTTCAGACATTACCTCGCCTTCGGGAAGGTTCACGGCGACAACAATTATATCGCCGAGCGTGGTATAGGCGGCCTTTTGCAGGCGGACCAAATCATAATTATTGGCAAGCCCGGCGCTCCTGCCGGTATAGGTCAGGGTAACCTGTTCCTGGGCCAAAATATTTTCCGTGAAATTCGCCGGGATGTTCAGGGTTTTATAGGTGATCTCTTCGCCATCCTCGTTAACCCTGGGTGCGTCTTCAGGCCTGATGATTTCGAACTGGTTTTCCGCGAGCCGCGCTTCCAGGTGTTTCCCAATGTATCCGGCATCTTCATTTTCCACCAGGATGGGGACCGCCACATTACCGGGGAAACCGATGCCGCCCTGGGTCACGGTGCCGATAAAGTAGAAGAAAATCCCGGGCATGACAAATAGCCACACCCGGGTGTTGCGTTCCTTCAGGATCACCTTGAGGTCATGGAAAGCCAGGAACAATATGATTTGTAGGGTGTTCATCGGCTTACCTCAAATCCTTGCGGTCGGCGATGACCGAGGCCACCGCAATCAGGGCAATGGTCACCGCCATCAGCGGCAACAGCGTACTAAATAGCCCGCTTAAGCCATAAGTGCCCAAAAAATACTGTTTCAAGGGCTCAAGAATTTGCCCGTTCGGGGTATAATCTGACATCGCACGGATAACGTCGGGCAACGTTTCTTTCGGGAAAAAACTGCCCCCCACCATCAGCAACGGAAACACCAGCAACGTGGAAATGACACCCCCGGCGCGCCGTGACGGCGCCATTACCTGGACCAGGACCAGAGTGCCAAACAATAAAGGCCCGGTCAGCATGATCCAAAGCAGCGAGGGCGCCAATTTGGTATAGGGAATATCGATCAGGTAAAACCCGCCCAAGAGGATTGGAAACGTTATCAGGCCAAGGATAAACATCGAAGAGATAAAAAGCCCGGTCCAGTAAACCCACATGCCGTTCGGCCCGGCGCGCCAGCGTTGTAATATACCCTTTTCCCGGTCTTGCCAGTAAATCCCGGAAATGCCCTGGCCGGCAAAAACCACCGCCATCACCAAAACCCCTGGAAACATAAGGAGAGTCAGATTGAAGCTTTGGCCTTCGGGGACCGGGGTTTCATCAACCACCTCAATCACCGGGGGAAAGGCATAGGGGCCTAGTTTTTCTATTTTCCCTGAAATCATTGCAGCGACTTCGGTGATGCTGAGGTCTGCCGAGGCATCACCGTCAACAATCAATTTAATCTCATCGCCCAAAACCAGCTGGATATAATGGCCAAGGTCCAAGAGGCTGGCCAACACATCCTGGATTATTTTTGGCGATATTTGCTGCGCCGGGTTGGTGGTCAATTCCAGAGCAATCGGCTGTTTATTCAAATAGGCCTCGCTAAATCCTTTGGGGATAACCAGATGGGCGCTGCCGTCGTCGTCATTGATCCGGGTATTGCCGACATCCCGGCTGACCTCCTGGATTTCGATCATATCCGCCAGCTGGCCGCCGCTGAGCGCCTGGGGGATGGCCTGGCTGATAAAGGTATCATCCAGATCGGTCAAAAGAAGAACCGCTTTCGGGGTTGGTCCCGATGCCCCGCCTAAAACCGACGTCAGCATACCGCCGAGGAAAAGCGGGATCATCAACCACATAATCAGGCCCAGCGGGTCATTAAACCGCCGCTTGATTTCTTTTATGACTGTCAGGGCCAGAAAGCGCATGACCTAAGCCCTTAATTCCGTGCCGGTGAGCTTTAAAAAAAGACTTTCGAGGTTGGGCTCGGTAAGGCGGCTTTCACGAATTTCCGCACCCGTCGCAGAGACGGCTTTTAAAACCGCTGGCAGGTGCCTGGCGGCTTCCTTCATTGCCAGCGCCAGGCTTTCGTCGCTGAGGGACAGGATTTCCGGGGTTGGTTTAAGTTTTGCGATCGCGGCTTTTAACTTTTTAGCATTGAAAACGCCAGAAAGCTGAATGATGTCGTTTTCGCCGACCTGGGCGCGGAGGTCCTGCAAGGTACCGGCGGCGATGATTTTGCCGTGGTCAATAATCGCCAGCTCATCACAAAGATTTTCCGCCTCCTCCATATAATGGGTGGTGTAAAGAACGCAGGTGCCCTTGTCGCGTTCTTCCTTGATCAAATCAAACAGCCGGCCGCGCGATTGCACATCAACCCCCACGGTCGGTTCATCTAGCAGCAGAACCTTTGGTTCGTGGACCAGTCCGCAACCGAAATTCAGGCGCCGTTTCATGCCGCCAGAGTAATTCTTGGGCAAATCCCTGGCGCGATCCATCAACCCTATGTTTTCAAGGACATGATTGACCCGCCTCTCAAGCGCTTTGCCGCCAAGGCCGTAGGCCGCGCCCCAGTATCTGAGGTTATCGAGCGCTGACAGGTCTTCATAAATAGCCAGTTCCTGGGGGACCACGCCTAGGCTTTGCTTGGCCTTGGTTGCTTCGGAAATAATGTCGAAACCATTAACCTTGATGTTCCCTGCAGTGGGTTTGATCAGCCCTGATATGCAATTTATGGTGGTTGATTTACCGGCGCCGTTTGGCCCCAGGAGCCCGAATATCGTCCCCGCCTTGGCCCTGAAACTGACGCCCTTGACCGCCTGAAGGTCACCATAGGATTTTTGCAGCTCGCTGACGTTTATCATTTTTCCCCCCTATGTACCTTATTATACTTAGGGACACGGAAATGGTTTTGCCAGAAAAAAAACCGGCCCCACTTTCTTAAACGGGGGGCCGGTAAGTTTACGTCCAGTTTATTTTCATCCTTGGCCCCGGTTACCACAAGTGGGGTAAGGCGGGAGGGGTAGGGAGGTCTTGTCGTGACTCAGAGCCTTTAGACGGCTTCCTGGAACGCAAAAAGGGCGGTTACGTTTGAGTACCTGTCCGAGAGGTTATGTTCTCTTGTACCCCTTTGTCGTTTCGAATGGCGTATCAGGTTATCATGGGTCGACATGGTATCCGGGCAATTGCCGATGGCCTTGAATAAAAGTGCTGCTTTCATAATTTTGTCCTCTTCCTTTTAATCTTCTCTGTCGTGGCTCAGGTCTTCCTTTTGGGCCAATTTGCGGGGCGGGCGAACCCGCCCCCCTTAAGTTGTTTTCCTCATATCTTGTAGCGTCTGAGATAAATGGCGCCGGCAAGAAAGGCTCCGGTGAACAGTTGTCCAACCCAGAACTTGGCGTTGGTTATACTGGCACCAAGGGCACGAAAGGCATCACCAATAGACAGATCTCTTATTTCGAAATCGCCATGGAAATGCCCGCCCTTTTCAAAAATGTCGCCCATGATGTGGGCGTAATCCAGGGCAATTCGGTCCAAAAGCGCTACGGCCAGATAGGTTTGGCCATTGTTGAACAGAACCTCAACCGTTATGATCGCGCCCACCGGGACTATTGCAAAAATCATAGGTGCTTTCGGGGCATAAGCGGAAGCCAGCATCAACCACGCCAGGATCGGCAGGAGCCACAATCCATAGACTATGAAGTTGGCGGCTGCACCAATCCACATGCTGATAAAAGGCGTCGGTATCCACAGAAGGTCCAGGGCAGAGCCGCCGTGGTACCAAATGAAAGGCGTGACCACCACCATCGCGAAAAACCCCAACACCATCATTAAGCCAAACAGTATCATTGGGCCGACGATTGCATAATACCCCAGCTTGGTCAGAACTTCTTTGGTGTCACTGACGGGCATCGATTTCCAAAACAGGAAGGAGCGATCGCGCCGGTCATCATAAAGGCTGCTTAAAAGGCCAAAGAAGACTACAAATGGCAGGATCATTATTATCCCGGCGCTGGTGGCGCCGCTAACCGCCCGGCCTAAAATCTGGACAAAATTTTCTTTGCCCATATCGTCGTCGAAATCGCTATCCGTCAGGGTTTCTCCATCGACAGTAACTTCAAAATTGCGAAGATCCAGATCAATCTTATCACCGAACTGTATTTCAAGACTGATAAGGCCAAGTATCATTGCAAAAAGGGTAAAGCCGGCGACCACTAAAGGGACAGTTAAAAATCCGGTTTTACTGTCCAGAAATTCGCGTTTCAGGAGCGCCGGTATCTTGCCGATGTTTGGCACCTTGAAGCCCTTGATGCGTTCTAATGTTTGTGCTACTGGGTTGCTCATTTTTTGCCTCCTGTCATGATCGCTACGAACAGGTCAGCCAGGCCGACCCTGCGGACTTCTCCGAGCCCCTTCAATTTTGATTTTATACCACCGTTAAAGATGAAGTTGATTTTGCCAAATGCCTTTTGTTCCGAAATTGGGTTGAAGGCGCGGGCCTTGTCGGCCTTGCTTTCATCAACAAACACTTGGCAGAAACGCTCGGACAAATCATCCATGGTCTCATTCAGCACCAGTTCGCCTTCACGGATAAACATTGCATCGGTCAGGATATGTTCGATTTCCTCGACCTGGTGGGTGGTCACCAAGATGGTCCGGTTCTGGTCGTAGTATTCTTCCAGAAGCGAAGCGTAGAACCCCTTGCGGAAAATAATGTCGAGACCAAGGGTCGGCTCATCGAGGACCAAAAGCTTGGCGTCGATCGCCATGATCACTGCCAGATGGGTCTGGGTGATCATGCCCTTGGAAAGCTTGCGAACCTTTTTATCCAGCGGCACCGTGGTGCGGCTCATATAATCTAGCGCAATCGCCCGGTTGAATTTGGGGTGAACGCTTTCGACATAATCGAACACCTCTGAAACCTTCATCCAGCGTGGCAGTGTTGCCACGTCCGAGATAAAGCAAACGTCTTCCATCAGTTTTGCACGATTTTTGGATGGGTTTTGTCCCATCACTTTTAGTTCGCCGTCGTAACGTGTCAGGCCGAGTATGGCATTAAGTAAAGTTGTCTTGCCGGCACCGTTAGCGCCGATCAGGCCAACAATGCGGCCCAGGGGAATGTCAAAACTGACGTTCTGTAACGCCCGAAATTTCCCGTAAGCTTTCCCTACGTTTCTTGCTTCGATGACCGTTGTCATTTCTTACTCCCGTTTTTATTACCAATGGTTTTCAAAAGGTCTTTGGCGCTCAGGCCCAACGCTGAAATCCGGGCGTTAATTTCCGGCCATTCGTCTTCCAAAAATCTTTTCTTTTCCAGGGTTAAAAGTTTAGAACGGGCGCCTTTGACGATAAACATGCCAAGCCCCCGGCGTTTTTCGACCAAAGCCTCATCAACCAGCTCCTGATAGGCCCTCGATGCGGTCAGCGGGTTGATTTGCAGTTCAACCGCGACATTCCGCACTGAAGGGAGTGACTCGCCCTCTTTTAGCGATCCCGTTAGGATCTGGGCGGCCACTTTGTCCCTTAGCTGCCGGTAGATAGGTTGGTCTTCTTTCCATTCGAGTGTCATTGCTTCTTCACCACTTTAGTTTTTTTTCTCTCAATATTCAGTGGTTAGGTCCAGGTGCTTTAAGCGACCAGGGCTGTTACCGCGGAGGTGTGATAAACACGGGCCCGTGCATTCCTGCGGGCGTAGCGACGTGAGCGTCTCAATACTCTTTCGGTGGCTTTGCAATTATTCTTCAGGGTCATCATGTTTATTCTCCTTATTTCTTTTGCTGTCGTTCTTTTCTTTAAGTGTCCAAACTTGGTTAGTTTTTACCGTATTGTTGTTTTGGTGTACTAGTCATGTAATACACCAATTCACTGGTGTCAACACCCCCAGGGGAATCTTTTTCATTTTTTTTGTAATTTTGCGCTAAACCCCATGAAAATCAAGGGTTTAGGAATGAATATTTTTTTGAGTTTTTTCAGGAAAAGCGTGGACGGTTTATGATATTTATCGAATCAGGTGTATTAGTCCCCTGGTTTCAGGCTCATTTAGCACACCACTTTATGGCTTGCCCAAATCGGCCCCAGGGATTAAAACTGCGCCCAAGCCAAAGGCTCTTTAGCCGGATTAGCTCAGTTGGTAGAGCAATCGCCTTGTAAGCGATAGGTCGTCTGTTCGAGTCAGACATCCGGCACCACTTCCACCTTAAGTTTCAGAGTTTAAGGGTTTTTTAAAAAAAGCTTCGGGGTAACACTGGGGTAACAAACGTGCATGAAAAAGGCATTTTTGAGCATGATTTGAAATTTTATTACAAGGAATTTATATTGAGTGGTTGGTTTTACATGGTGACCTTTCGGGTTTAAAAGGGTCTAGGCCAGTTTCAGGGGCCGCTATTTCAATGGAGGGAGTAATGGTAAAACAACAGGCTATGCTTTTAATTCTGGTGTTTCTGGCCGGGGTTGGCGTGTCTAGTGTGTGGGAGTGGTTGTTTGCCGAGAAGTATGGAATTTCCGCCCCCAGTCCGTCTCAGGCATGGAGAA
>SMXR01000089.1 GCA_004356215.1 Alphaproteobacteria bacterium
CTTGATGCCAATCTCGGTCCCCGCCACTTTTGCGGTATAGCCCGAAAGAAAATGATACATCGCCTGTTCCGGCGTCATTTTGGCGATGGGCGGCAGAACGCCAAAAGCGTCAGCGGTTAGCATAATAATGTTTTTCGGCAATCCGCCCCGGTTTTCAGCGGAGGTATTGGGAATAAAATCGATCGGATAAGCACCCCGGCTGTTTTCGGCCAGGGTCGCATCATCAAGATCAAGTTCCCGGGTCTCGGGGTCCACCACGACATTTTCCAGGATCGTGCCATAGCGCTGGGTGGTGGCAAAAATTTCGGGTTCGGCCTCTTCCGAAAGGCGGATCAATTTGGCGTAACACCCGCCTTCAAAGTTAAACACCGAAGTATCAGACCAACCGTGTTCATCATCGCCGATCAGGGTGCGGCTTGAATCGGTTGACAATGTGGTTTTGCCAGTGCCGGACAGGCCAAAGAAAATAGCAACATCGCCGTCAGGCCCGATGTTTGCTGAACAATGCATCGGCATCACGCCGGCTTCAGGTGATAGGTAATTGAGAATGCTGAAAACCGATTTTTTGATTTCACCGGCGTACGCGGTGCCGCCGATCAGGACCAGGCGCTTTTCAAAATCGATGGTCACCACGGTTTCGGAATTGGTGCCGTCAACCTTGGGGTCGGCCTTGAATGAAGGCGCATGCAATATGGTAAATTCCGGTTTGAAGGTTTGCCGTTCTTTTGGCGTCGCTTCAATCAACATGGTTCTGGCAAACAGCGAATGCCAGGCGGTTTCGGTGATCACCCTGACCGCGAGGCGGTAATTTTTGTCCGAGCCGCCCCACAAATCCTGAACGAATATGTCCTTGCCTTCAAAGTGTTTCAGTAGTTTGGCGTGAATTCCATCAAAGCGGTCCTGGCTGATGGCCTTGTTGACCTTGCCCCAGCCGATGGTGTCTTCGGAAGTTTTATTTTTGACGATAAATTTGTCGTTGGCCGAACGCCCGGTGTGTTTGCCGGTGGTGGTCAAAAACGCACCGCCCTTGGCCAGGGTGCCTTCGCCACGGCGGATGGCTTCTTCATAAAGGGCTTCGGTGCCAAGGTTCCAATATTGATTTTTGGTTTTGTTAACACCCTGGTCTTCAATTCCAAAGTTGCTTTTGTTTACACCCTGGTTGGTCACGATCAGCTCTCCCGCAATCTGACTTATACTGTAATTTTAACAGGCTGATATTTCCCAGCAAAAGAGGATGATAGCAGCCCGCCGTATGGCCTTGCCACCCCTTAAAAAGACAAAGTCAATTTGTGGCCCCTAGGTATGTCATTGGCCTCAGCGTTGCAAGGGGATTCCCAAAATACCCGATAAAATAATTTCGCAAAAAACTTTGTTTTAAAGCAAAAACTTGATTTCCCAACCATAAGACGCTTTTCTGGTGCTGTCGGAAAGGCTAAATTGGTGTAAGAAATAGAGAAGAATCGCGGGCAGGCATCCGCGCCAAGCTTATTTTTGCCGCAATTATTGGAACAAATAAGCCAATCCAAACGACGCCCTGCCCAAGAAGGACAAGTTTTATGAGTGTGACAATTGCCCTAGTTGATGATGACAAGAATATTTTGACCTCGGTCACCATTGCCCTGGAGGCTGAAGGATTCCGGGTCAGGACCTACCTTGATGGTGCCAGCGCTTTAAAAGCACTTTCCGCGAAACCCGCTGATTTGGCGGTTCTTGATATTAAAATGCCGCGGATGGATGGCATGGAATTGCTCAGGCGCTTGCGCCAGGTAACAGAAATGCCGGTTATTTTTCTCACCTCAAAGGATGAAGAAATTGATGAAATGGTGGGCCTCAAGATGGGGGCTGATGATTATATTCGCAAACCGTTTTCCCAGCGCCTTTTGATTGAACGAATACGTGCGGTGTTGCGCCGGGTTAACGCTGTCAAAACCGAGCCCCGTGAAAAAGACGAGGAGCCGGTTTTGCTTCGGGGCCGGCTGGCGCTTGATCCGATGCGTCACACTGTGACCTGGAGTGAAAAAAACGTCAGCCTGACGGTGACCGAGTTTTTAATTCTCAAGGCCCTGGCCCAGCGTCCGGGCCACGTCAAAAGCCGCGACCAGTTGATGGATGCCGCTTATTCCGATGATATCTATGTCGATGACCGAACCATCGATTCTCACATCAAACGCCTTCGTAAAAAATTCCGCGCTGTTGATAATGAATTTTCGGCGATCGAAACTCTTTATGGAGTCGGCTACCGCTATAGCGAAACTTGATGGCTAAAAAGACCAATATGCCAGCGCCGCTGAAACCAGCGAAAAAACAGACGTGGGGTCTTTTTTCGCCACTGATGCGCCGGATTCTTGCGGTCAATATGTTTGCCCTGGTGATTTTGGGTGGCGGCATTCTTTATCTCGACCAGTTTCGTGAAAACCTGATCAACCGGCGTATTGAAGACCTGATCGTGCAGGCAAAAATTATTTCCGGGGCGCTCGGGGAATCTCCCACGCTGGGGCCGGAAAGCAGTGCGCTGGAACTGGCTAATGCACGCCAGACTATTAAACGCCTGGTCGGGCCCACCAACATCCGGGCCCGGTTGTTTTCCCCAGGGGGTGAGTTGATCCTTGACAGCCGTTATATGAATCCGAGCCGTTCAATTCTGGTCCTGCCGCTGCCGGATCCTGAAGAAAATCCGCCGCTGGACAAGATTATCCTTAACTGGATCAATGATACCCTGGACAGTTTGACGACAAACCAGGATTGGGACCCTTATGTCGAACAGGTGCGCCAGTCGGCCGGGGATTATGACGAAGTTTTGACGGCCCTTAACGGTGAAACCACTACGACCGTTTACGCCCTTGAGGATGGTAATTTATTGATCACGGTAGCGACCCCGGTGCAGCGTTTCCGGCGCGTCCTGGGCGGGTTAATGCTATCTAAGGATACCAGTGATATCCGCGAAATAATTTTTGAGGAACGCCTTGCTATCCTGAAAATTTTCGGGCTGTCCCTGGGCATTACTCTTTTACTGTCGATCTTTCTGGCCAGCACCATTGCCCGGCCGATCCACCGGCTGGCGAAAGCCGCCGATGCGGTCAGGAAAGGGGTTGGAAGCGTTGAGGCGTTGAAAAAGTTCTCAGGCCGACGTGATGAAATCGGTGCCTTGTCCCGGTCATTAAGCGATATGACCTATAGCCTGCACAAACAAATTGATGCGGTGGAAAGTTTTGCCGCCGATGTCGCACATGAACTGAAAAATCCCTTGAGTTCACTTAGAAGCGCGGTCGAGACCATCCAGCGTACTAACGACAAGGCAATTCAGAAAAAATTGCTGGAAATTGTCCAAGAGGATATCCGCCGGCTTGACCGGTTGATCACAGATATTTCCGATGCCTCGCGGCTGGATGCTGAGCTTTCACGGGCCAAGATGAAGGTTGTGGATTTTGGCATGATAGTGGCAACTATTGTTGAAACCTACCAGAACCCCGGCAAGACCAAAACCGCCAGGCTGGTATTCAAGGCTCCCAAAGCCGGGACTTATATGGTCACCGGTATCGAAAGCCGCCTCGGGCAGGTGGTTTACAACCTGTTGGACAACGCCTTTTCATTTACGCCGGCAAAAGGGGAAATTCGACTTAGCCTGTCGAAAAGGAAGGGGATCATAGAGTTTTCTATCGATGATGAGGGCTCCGGACTGCCACCCGAAGCGGAGGAAAAAATTTTCGAGCGATTTTATTCCGAACGTCCCAAAAAGGAAGCGTTTGGCATCCATTCCGGGTTGGGTTTGAGTATATCCCGGCAAATTATTGAGGCTCATTCCGGTACTATTCACGCCGAAAACAGATACCGTGAAGCGGGCAAGAAAAAGGCCAAGGGCAAACCCCAGGCTCCTAAAATTAACGGGGTACGGTTTATCGTACGCCTGCCTGAATAGGAGGGTTTGATGTCACTTTATCACGCCACCTGTATACTTATTAAGGGCAAGGGGGTGTTGCTGGAAGGCCCTTCCGGGGCGGGGAAATCAGACCTGGCGCTGCGCTTGATGTCTTTGGGGGCACAACTTGTCAGTGATGATTATATTACCCTTGCCAAAAAGGCCGGGGCGTTGGTCGCCACCGCCCCTGAAAAAATTGCCGGAAAAATGGAAGTGCGCGGCCTGGGCCTGATTGATATCGACCATGCCCGGGAGGCCGCCATCGACCTGGTGATTGATTTGAAACCGCGCGAGCATGTACCGCGGCTGCCCAAGGGTAATACCAAAACCCTTGAAGGGGTTAGCATTCCAACCCTGACCCTGCACGCTTTTGATGCCTCTACCCCAGACAAAATTTTACTCGCTCTCAAGCTATTTTAATGGCCTTGGAAACCTAAAGGGTGTTTTTTATACTTCTCAAGCCGGGGTGTGTGGCTTACCCTGAAATTTCCGGAAATGAAAAAAGAGGGCAGGAATGATCGGGTTGGTATTGGTAACGCATGGCCGTTTGGCAGAAGAATTTGTTGCCGCGACCGAACATGTTGTTGGGACGCTAGAGTCCTTAAGGACCATTTGTATTGGCCCCGATGATGATATGGATTTGCGCCAAACCGAAATTAAAGAGGCGGTTGCCGAGGTCAACCAGGGCAAAGGCGTGGTTATTCTGACAGACATGTTTGGCGGGACACCTTCAAACCTGGCATTAACCCTGCTTGAAAAAGGCAAGGTTGAGGTGTTGGCCGGGATCAACCTGCCGATGTTGATCAAGCTTGCCAGCATACGAAAGACCACATCGCTGGAAGATGCCGTGGCAGAGGCCGCAAAATCCGGTAAAAAGTATATCAACATCGCCTCTGAAGTTTTGAATACTTAAGGCGGGGCTGGGGGGGGAGATGGCCTATTTTTTTGAACAGGATGTAGAAGTTTTCAACAAACGCGGGTTGCACGCCCGTGCCGCCGCGAAATTTGTCGAAACCGCCACTGAATTCATTGCTGAAATTACAGTTTTCAAGGATTCTATAGAGGTGTCCGGCCGCTCTATAATGGGACTTTTACTGCTCGCTGCCGCATCCGGAGAGACGATAAAAATCCGGGGCGAAGGCCGCGATTCAGAAGAAGCTGTTTTCGCCCTGGTTAAGCTTGTTAAAAATAAATTCCATGAAAAAGCTTAATATATAAAGAAAAGTTTATATAAAGCTTTCTTTATGCTTGCCCTTCTTATGTTCCCTTGATATAAGCCAAGCGAATCATAGTGCGCCAATGGTTTAAGCTGGCGCCGACCCGAAATTCAAAAGATACAAGGATAAAAAAATGTCTTCTAAAGGTGATTATAAGGTTGCCGATTTGGCTTTGGCAGATTGGGGCCGTCGTGAAATGAACATAGCCGAAACCGAAATGCCCGGCCTGATGGCGCTGCGCGCAGAATATAAGGGCAAAAAACCTCTTGAAGGCGCCCGCATCGCTGGCTGTCTGCACATGACCATCCAGACCGCGGTCTTGATTGAAACCCTAATTGAACTGGGCGCCGAAATTCGCTGGAGCTCGTGCAATATATTCTCAACCCAGGATCACGCCGCTGCTGCCATTGCCGCCGCCGGTATTCCTGTTTTTGCCTGGAAAGGTGAAACCGAAGACGAATTTAACTGGTGTATCGAGCAAACCATCCAAGGGGCCGATGGCTGGACCCCTAATATGATTTTGGACGATGGCGGCGACCTGACGATCATGATGCACACCCGCTTTCCTGAGATGATGAAAGACATCAAAGGCATCTCGGAAGAAACCACCACTGGGGTCTTAAGATTGTACCAAATGGAAAAGAACGGCACCCTGGCGGCACCCGCCATTAACGTCAACGATTCGGTCACCAAGTCAAAGTTCGACAACCTTTATGGCTGCCGTGAAAGCCTGGTTGATGGCATCAAACGCGCGACCGATGTTATGGTCGCAGGCAAGATTGCTGTGGTTAACGGCTATGGCGATGTCGGCAAGGGCTCGGCCGCCAGTCTGCGCAGCCAGGGCGCGCGGGTGATGATTACCGAAATAGACCCGATCTGCGCCTTGCAAGCGGCAATGGAGGGGTATGAAGTGACCACCATGGACGATGCCGCCCCGATTGGAGATATTTTTGTCACCGCCACCGGCAACCTAGATGTCATCACCCTTGATCACATGCGGCAAATGAAAGACCGCGCAATTGTCTGTAACATTGGCCATTTTGACAGCGAAATTCAGATCGGCGCTTTGGACAATTACAAGTGGGAAGAAGTTAAGCCGCAAGTCGATGAAGTGGTATTTCCCGATGGCAAGCGCCTGATCATCCTGGCCAAGGGCCGCCTTGTCAACCTGGGGTGCGCCACTGGCCATCCCAGCTTTGTCATGAGTGCCTCCTTTTCCAACCAGGTGATTGCCCAGATTGAGCTGTGGCAACGTCACAAAAATTATGAACACAAGGTTTACACCCTGCCCAAACACCTGGATGAAAAGGTGGCGGCACTGCATCTTGACCGTCTTGGCGTCAAGTTGACCAAGCTCAGCAAAAAACAGGCGGATTATATTGATGTCCCGCAGGCCGGGCCGTTCAAGCCTGAACACTATCGCTATTAAAGGCTGATTTTTATCAAGAAATAGGCCCCTAAAATCAAAGCTTGGCTTTCCCGCTTACGATAAATTGTGCTAGTTTTTTCGTAAGGGGGAAAAGCCTGCTTGCCGTGGTGCTGTGCATCCCTTTATGTTGGGGCCGGAATATAAAGCGCATGTTGAAAAAACAGTTATTTTTGACCACATTACTTGCCACGTTTTTGGCCATTGCGGCGGTGTCCCACCCGGCCATGGCCCAGGATTGGCAAAGTGTTTTTGAAAGCCCCTTGCGGGTGCTTTTCATTCTGGTCGTGGGCTTCTTTATTTCGGTCAGCGTCTGGGCCATCCTGGAACGCCAAAACATCGCCCGGCGGTTTCACACCATCCTTCAAGCCAAAGCGATTGAAGACGAATTGCTTGATTTCGCCCCGGCTGGATACCTGATTTTACGCCAGGGCGGGTTTTGCTATGCCTCTGACAGGTTGCGGGAATGGCTGGGCTTTACATCGCCGATCAGTCACATCGACGAGCTGCTGGGCAAAGACGATCAACCGGGCTTCGATGCCGAAAGCTTTGAAAAGCTGAAAAACTATATCCTGCAGATTGCCCGGCGGCGTATCCCGTTGCCGCTGCGCCTTAACCACACCCAGCAGGAAGAAGACCTTTATATTTTTGGAAAATCTGTCCGCGATGCCGAAAACAAGGAAAACTGCATCCTGATTTGGGTGACGCTTGGGGAAGGCGCCTCGCTGAAGGCCCGCGGCAGGGCCGTTTCCGGCAAAGGTGCCGGTCTAATGCAATCCCCGGAAAGTTTTGACTTATATCTTGAGGCACAGTCGGAAACGCTTAATGGACTTTCAACTTCGGTCGCTATTTTTGGACCAGACCAGACCCTGCGGTTTTGTAACCAGGCGTTCCAGGGGCTATGGACCCTGCCGGAAAACTGGGAGGAAATGGTTCCCAATCATAGCGAGTTCCTGGAAAAAATGCGTGAAGAACGCCGCCTACCGGAACAGGCAGATTTTGCCTCATGGAAAAAGCACATC
>SMXR01000090.1 GCA_004356215.1 Alphaproteobacteria bacterium
AATCACGTCAACCTGTTTCGGGATCAACTTGCCTTTGATGAATGGAGCAAGGGCAAGGCCGGGACCATTGCGATTCCGCTTAAGCAAGCGTTTGCCATGGCGTTGCAGCGCAACGAGTGGCGCTATCCTGATATTGATTGGAAGGCTCCGCTTCACCCCAGCGAAAAAGAAAGTGGTTGAGGATATGTCAAAGCAAATTGAGGTAAAACTGGTTTATTGTCCAACCTGCCCGATTTTGGAATCGACCCGGCAGGCTTTGTTGGATGCTCTTGATGAATTCGGCCGGGAAAAAATTACCTATTCTGAAATCAATGTTCATGCCCCGGAGAATCCGCCGGAATTGAAACACTGGCCTTCTCCGACTATCCTTATTAATGAAAAGGAATTTGAGGGAATTGTACAAAACCCCGACCAACCGTGCCGGCTGTTTGAAGGGGATGGCGAATACCCTGACCGGGAGAAATTAGTGCAATCCTTTAAGGCAGCACAAAATTTTATTTAATATAAATCTTTTAACTGTGGAGCAAGCAAGCATTTCAAATGACAAAATCACCAAAAATTCAACTATTATCTTTTCCCGGGTGTCCCAATACTACGGCAACCCGGGCGATCTTGCAGGAAGCCTTGAAAAACCTGAAAATGGACAGCCTCGATATTGAAGAGATCAATATAGAGGACCCGGCAACCCCGGAAAAATTCCATAATTGGCCATCTCCCTCAATTCTGGTGAACGGCCAGGATGTTGAAGGGACGCCAATCAAAGAGGCAGCTGCGTGCCGGATTTATCCGGGGGGGCGAACGCCCCGTTTGGAAAAAATTGAAACCGCGCTGGCGGCTGCCCTGCTCTAGAGGAGAAAAATAATGTCAACTACAGATTTGAGGCTCACTGATAAAGGCAGCCTGCCTAAACCTGGCCCACTGGGGCGGCTTTTGCGCTTAGGGCTGGGCTACTGGGTTTTAATGGGTTTTGTTTACGAGATCTGGGATGACCGGATGATGCTGACGGCCGGCGAATTTGAACCCTATGACCTGATCGCGAACGCATTATTAGTCGGTCTCTTTTTGGTCAGTTATGTGATCAACATAGGATTTTCACAATCCTTTAAAAAGTGGCCGGCTTTGGTGAGCGCGCTTGGCCTTGGCCTCTTGGCGCTTTATGATTATTCAAACACCGGCAATTGGACCGGGTTTGCCTTTGGCACCGGATTTTTCCTTTGGAGCATGTATATTTTTACCCATCTGGGTGTCAGTTTTCTGATCGCCGCGGTTATCGGCACCCCGGGGTGCGAAATGCGCGCCTTTCATGATTTGTTTTCAAAGGTTTTCAAGGTCGAGGTCAAGGAACACTTATGCCCGATCGGGCCAATCCAGCCGCTGGATAAATGGGAATCAAAACAAGCCTGGATGAAAGCCAATTAATAGCCAATAAGGGGGGCAATGATTGACGCCGGAAATACGTTTGCCCTGTGGGCTGTGCTTATAGGTATTGTCGCTTTCGGCATCTGGTCTGAAAGGACAAAACTGGGCCGGAGGCTGACCGGCACCATCGTTATTCTTTTAACCGCGCTGGTCCTGTCCAATATTGGCGTAATCCCGACCTCAGCCCCGGTCTATAGCACGGTGATGGGGAACTTTATTCCCCTGGGGTTAGCCCTGCTTTTGCTTCGGGTTGATTTAACCACTTTGAAATCAGAGGCCGGCCCAACCCTGGCCATCTTCCTGATTGGTTCCGTGGGGACCATTGCCGGGGCAGTCCTGGCGTTTTACCTGATCGCCCCGGATTTATACCCGGCTGAATTGGCCGGGATGTTCGCGGCCACTTATATTGGCGGCGGGGCCAATTTTTTTGCTGTTGCCGACACGTTTGCAGTAACCGACAGCACCATAATTATCCCTGCCCTTGCCGCCGACACGCTGGTCACCATCACCTACCTGGTGGTTCTGGGCGCTATCCCCAGTCTCGCTTTTTTTGCAAAAAGCAGGCGCGCCAGGACAGCCCCGATCAAAACCACCATGAAAACCACCATGAAAACCAATGGGGCCAGTACCGGCATGTCATGGGGAACCCGGAATATGAACCTGCTGGCACTCGTTCTGGCATTGGTTTTGGCGTTTGCTTTCGTCGCCATCGGCAATGCCGCCCAAAGCTTTACGGAAATCCGCGGGGTGTCGATCCTGGTGATAACCGTCCTGGCGGTGCTGGCGGGAACATTTTTCAAAAAACAGATTAAACCGGCCCAGGGGCCATTCCAGCTGGGTATGATTTTGTTGCTGATCTTTTTTGCCGCCCTGGGGGCGTCTGGTGATGTTTTCGCCCTGGTGGAAAGCGGGCCACAATTGCTGCTGTTTGCGGCGACGATTATTGCCGTTCATTTTGTCATCATTTTCGTGGCCGGATGGCTGCTGAAATTCGATATTGCCGAAATCGCCACCGCCTCCAACGCCTGTGCCTGCGGCCCGCCCACGGCAGCCGCGATGGCCGCCGACGCCGGCTGGGATCACCTGGTGACCCCCGCCATTGTGGCCGGAACGCTGGGTTTCGCGATGGCAAATTTTGCCGGTGTTTTTATCGTGAATTTTCTGAACTAGGCCCTATGAGCTGAAAACCCGGGACCTTTTTTAATTATTGCCCCGGGCCACTCCGCCGTGCATTATCCTCCATTCATTTGGGGAAATTTATGGCCGAGCAGAAACGCACACTGGGGTTCTGGCGCACCTGGTCCTTAAGCGCCGGGTATATGATTGGCTCGGGCATTTTTTTGATGCCCATGGTGCTGGCTCCATTGGGTCTGCTTGGGCTGTCCTCGTGGCTGATTACCGGGGCCGGGGCGGTGCTGCTGGCGCTGGTTCTGGGTAACCTGGCGCGGCGCCTGCCCAAGGTTGGCGGGCCTTATGCCTATACCCGGGGCGCGTTTGGCGATTTCGCCGGCTTCCTGATTGCCTGGTCGTACTGGATTAGCCTGTGGATTGCCAACGCGGCAATCGTGGTGGCAATGGTCGGCTACCTCGGGGTTTTTATTCCGGCGTTGCGGCAAAGCTTTTTCCTGTCCACCCTGACCGGGCTAAGTGCCCTGGCTTTAATTATTGCCCTCAATATTGCCGGGGTCCGGCAATCGGCCATTTTTCAGCTGGTGACCACGATCCTGAAAATTATCCCGCTTTTGGCCATCGGCGTAATCGGGTTGTTCTTTATCGAGGCAGGTAATATTCCGGCGATAAACCCAACCGGGGCGTCAACCATTTCGGTGCTGGCCTCGGCCTCAATTTTAACCATGTGGGCGTTCGTTGGCCTCGAGGCGGCAACAATCCCGGCAAACGATGTGCTCAACCCCTCGAAAACCATCCCGCGGGCGCTGATTAGCGCGGTCCTGATAGTGGTGGGAATTTATTTCCTGTCATCGCTGGCGGTAATGGGAATAGTGGAGGGGGCCACGCTTGCCACCTCGCAAGCACCGTTTGCCGATGCCGCCGTGCGGATCTGGGGCGACTGGGCGGCTTATGGTATCGCCGCGGGGGCAATCATCGCCACCCTGGGCGCCCTGAATTGTAGCGTTTTATTGACTGGCCAGATGCCGATGGCTGCCGCATTTGATGGTTTGTTCCCGAAAATTTTCGGTAAAATGTCAAAAACAGCCACCCCGGCGATGGCCCTGATTATCGGCGGCATTCTGGCCGGTGGCCTGATGATCACGAATTACACCAAGGGGTTTGTTGCCGCCTTTACCTTCATGATTATTCTGTCGACCCTGGCGGTGGTGATCCCTTACGCCTTGTGTGCCATGGCCGAGCTGTATTTTAACTTTAAAGACAAGGCCCTGCCCCGGCTAAAATTTTACCAAAACACCGTCATTGCCGCCCTCGCCCTGGCCTTTTCGATCTTCCTGATTATTGGCTCGGGTGCGGAGTCGGTGATCTACGGCTTAGGCTTGTTATTGGCCGGGGTTCCGGTTTATTTCTTTGTCACCAGAGGTAAAAAATAAGCCATGTGGAACGAATACAGCCCGCTTAGAAATGTCGCTGTCCGTTCGCCCGAACATGCTTTTTCCTCAAATGAAAAAATTAATGCTGAATGGCAAACGCTCCGTTTTTATGCCCCTCCTGACCTCGACAGCGCCATTGCCGAGCACAAAACTTTTGTAAAAATCCTCGAAGCGGCCGGAGCCGAGGTCAACCACCTGCCCGGCGGAGATGGTCTGACGCTGGATTCGATTTACGTCCGTGATGCCGCGCTGGCCACCCCCGGGGGCCTGATTCTTTGCCGAATGGGCCGCAAGACCCGGGGCGCTGAACCAAAAATTTATCCTGGCGCCCTCCCCGGTATTCCCGTCCTTGGGGCCATCGAAGCCCCGGGAACGCTTGAGGGCGGTGATTTCATCTGGCTCGATGAGGTGACCGCTGTGGTCGGCCTTGGTCCCCGCACCAACAAGGAAGGCATCCGCCAATTATGGGCGCTTCTCGGCGACGGGGTTGAGCTGCATGTCGTCGCCCTGAACGCGCCCGGTCACCCCGATGATGTGTTTCACCTGATGAGCATGATTTCACCGGTCGATACGGATCTCGCGGTGATTTACCGCCCGCTGATGCCCAAACGTTTTTTGGACTGGCTGGAGGGCAAGGGGATGAATTTTGTCGAGGTTCCGGAAGACGAATGGTTGCTGATGGCCTGCAACGTCCTGGCGCTCAGTCCCCGCCATGTTCTGATGCTTGATGGGCTGCCCAAAACCAAAGCGCTGATGAAAGCCGCCGGGTGTGTGGTTCAGACCTATAAGGGTGATAACATCAGCCGTATGGGCGAAGGCGGCCCGACGTGCCTGACCAGGCCGCTGGTTAGGGGTTAAGTCTAAACCGGAAGGATTTCATCACCGATGACGATGGTCCCGGCTTCAATCACCTGGGCGTAAATCCCCATGTCGGGGTGGCCGAAGTTTTGCATCAGTGCCTTGGGCAGGTTTTGATCGCGCGGGGCGCTCTCTAAATTAACGTTGGTGGCCGCGCACCGGCTGATGCGCTTGACGGTTTCAAACATCACCGTGCCGATTTTAAACCACTTGTCAACCAGATCAAATTCCGCCCATGGGACCTCACCCTCGAACTGGATATTGCCGCGAAAGCGCACCGGATCAAGGTCGGCGCCGACCGCCTTCCCCAGCGCCTTGACGCTGTTCAGGTTGATGAGGGAGGCCACTTTCATATCAAAATCAGCAAAGGAATGGTCCTTCGCGGTCAGCACCTCGACATCCTCCCCGAGGAAATTCTTGAGCCAGGTCTCAAGCGTGGCGCGGCCTTCGCGCTCGGCCAGCGCGACGGAAACCACCCCACCGGCCCGGTCAGTCAGGGTCAGTGTTGCGGTCTCGGGATCGAACACCGGGCTAAGCTCGGCGAGTTTTTCGTTTTGCATCAGAATATGAAAATTGGTCTTGAATTGGAATTCCGGGTTGGCCGGATCGAACCCCCAGTCGCCTTTTTTGAGCGACCAGGCGCGGTCATAGGGAAACGCCCCGCCGGGGCTAAGCGTCACACGCTCCCAGCGATGGGGCCCAAGCCCCTTGACCGGATACGAATAAAGATCGGTGACAGCGTTCGGCATTGATACCCCCGTTCAAGGTGAAATCTGAATGTAGGGTATGGGAGTAAAATTAAAAGAAAAAAATGGTCGGAGCGGCGGGATTCGAACCCACGACCCCTTCACCCCCAGCCCTACCTGCCACTAATAATATCAATGACTTAGGACATTTGAATGGTTGCGCTTTGGTCCCGCTATTTTTTATGTTAATTGTTATGAAAAGGGGAATTCATGAGTGACAATCCTATTTGGCGAGTTTCTGTTGTAGAGGCTTTGAAGTCTTTAGGTGGTCAGGCACCACTCTCTGAAATCTATCAGGCCATTAAAGAAATTAGAGAGCCACCTCTTCCTCCTAGTTGGGAGGCGATTGTTCGAAGAGAATTGGAATATAATTCATCAGATTCTGAAAGCTTCCAAAACCGACACAACCTTTTTTATTCTGTTGATGGTCTGGGACACGGTGTTTGGGGATTGAGAGAAATTGAACCTAAAACAATAGTTTCTCGGGAAATCGAACCAAATTTTGACGAACGGAACAAACTACCCGGAAGAAGTGAGTTAACGACGTATAGAATTCTTCGGGATTCCCGAATTACTAGGCAGCTAAAAATTCTTTATAATAATAGGTGTCAAATTTGTAATGAGGTGTTCAGGTTTGAAAACGGTCAACCTTATTCTGAAGCCCATCATATTAGGCCCTTAGGTAACCCGCATAATGGGCCCGATATTGCTTCAAATGTTATCATCCTTTGTCCAAACCACCACGCCATGTGTGATTATGGGGGTATAAAATTGGATTTAGGGAGAATCAAATTAATGCTCCCTCATCGAATAGAAGAGGCTTTCATAAAATACCATAATGAAAAGATTTGGACGCCTTAACGGGTGCATGGCTGGCAACACTGGCTTTAAAACAACCCAAGGTTATATCCATGAAGAGGGTTCAAAATTGATGAGCCGAGGGAAAGATTTGGCCAAAAACTGCACTCAATGAGCACCCACAAAAATAGGGGAAAAACAGTTTATTTAGAAGTTTATTCGGTGTGGCTTTCGTCTTTAAAGAATTTTAATCGGTCCTTGTAATGTGGATCTCGCCATTTTTCGAAAAAATTTGCTTTCGGCCAGTTTATTAAAACCTGTTTTTTGCAAACCATGGCGTCCTCAAGAATTTTGCCCCCGTACTTTCCCAAACATGCAGTGGGTGTGTTGACATCCATGCATGTGGGCAAATTAAACCTACGTAATTTCCATTCTCTGGCAGGACCTTCCTCTAAGGTATTCTTAAACCCACCCTTACTCCTCAAACTTGGCTCTTCTCTTGCCCAAACCTTTAAACGCGAAGCTCTTGCTGCATCGCGCAACGTCCCCTCTATTTCAGGATAAAAATTATCTGGGTCGTTTTGATTTTTTCCAACAGGAGCCCTTTTTCCTAAAGCCCATTTTGAATCAACCATTAGATGGCGGAAAGCAAACCGAGCCGAAACATCTGGTTTGGGGTTTAAATCAAGTTCATCTTGAGCTTTGACCGCTTGGAAAAGGACTCTACCAAACAACCAAACAAAAAGTGGAGCGGTGACAATCACCCAAGTTAATGATATTTCAGGCAAGCTGCCAAAACTTTCCTTTACCCAAAACAGCAAACCACTGGCTGCTGCCGGCAATAAAATCAGCCTTAGTCCGACTGCTTTCCAAATCATTTCTAAATAACGCATTTTCTTTCCCACAAAATTTCTGCAACAATTCGTAGCATAAAGGTGGCTTCTAGAAACTAAAAGCTTTTCGTGGCCACATTCTGAACCGCGTGGCCACCGCAAAAAACTGCGAAAAATGATGGTCGGAGCGACTGGATTTGAACCAGCGACCTCTTCACCCCCAGTGAAGTGCGCTACCAGGCTGCGCTACGCTCCGGACCGTCGAAGGGGGTTATAGCGCCGTGCTAAATATCTGGCAATCACTATATCGCTCACGCCAGTGAGCATTACTCACGTTTCTTTTTTTGCCATTTAAACGCCCCATCTTGCACTAATGCACTTTGGGGCTTACGCGCCATGTGGCGCGGCGGCCAGTCGGCCTTGCCTCGGCGACAATGAAGCCGCCTCGGAAATTCATGATAAACTTTAGGCGCACAAGCGTGCGCCCGCGAACCGTTTCGCGCCCTCGCGGAGCCGTGAGTAAAGCTCACTGGCGTGAGCGCGATAAACTATTTTAATCCGGGATACGATCAATCAAGGCGCGGAGCGCTTTCAGGTCATCGACCAGCGCCCGGACCAGGTCTTTGGAAATCTTGATGGTGTCATCGTCGCCTGCGGCCACAGCGGCGGGTGAAGGTGGGGCGCTCGCTTCGGCCTCGAACAGCAAACCGGGTTGTTCCGGGGCTTCAGGCGTCGCTGGAATGTCCTCAACAACCACCACGTCTGGTGTTGGCTCTGGCGTTGGCTCTGGCGTTGGCTGTGGTTCAGGGGGCGCGACAATCGGTCTCGAGGGCGCCGCAGAGGATGGTGGCGGCGGTGGTGGCGTTTTCTTTTTCGCAGGCGCCGGCTCAATGTAACCGGCTTCGTCCTTCCAGGCCTGGACGTAGGATTTGACGCCGTCTTTTTTTATTTCCCCCTGGGTATCCTTGATGCTCAAGCCCCCATCATAAAGGCTGTGCTTGATGGCCTTGAGCAGGGCAATATCATCGGGGCGGTAAAACCGCCGGTTGCCGCCGCGTTTCATCGGTTTGATTTGTGGAAACTTGCTTTCCCAAAACCTGAGGACGTGCTGTTGGACGCCAAGATCGTCAGCCGCCTCGCTGATGGTTTTGAAAGCCCGCTTTGATTTTTTCACCATGGCTCATCCAGGGACTGGAATTTATATTTACCGGTCGCGGTGCATCGACGCATTGATCATCGCTTTTAAGACCTGGCTGGGACGGAAGGTTAAAACCCGCCGGGGTGCGATTGGAACCTCTTCCCCGGTTTTCGGGTTGCGGCCCACGCGGCCAGCCTTGTCACGCAGCATAAAGCTGCCGAAAGAGGAAATCTTGACGTTGTTGCCGGCGACCAGGGCATTGGCAATTTCGGCCATAATGACCTCAACCAACTCTGCAGATTCGTGCCGGGAAAGCCCGACCTCCTCATAAACCGCTTCGGTGATATCCGCCCGGGTTAAAGTTTTTTCAGACATTAATGACCCCCTAATTTAATTGTCCAAAATGAGAGCTGGTTGCCAGCCGCCCATGGGTGAGCGTAACGAAGCCGAAAAGATGCGTCAATATCAAAGGGATAGGAAATTTACTTAAATATGAAAACTTTGCTTAATTATAAATATTCGGAAAGAATTCAGACGCTTTACCAGCGCATCACCACCGCGCCCCAGGTAAAACCGCCGCCCATTGCCTCCATCAAAAGGATATCTCCCTGCTTGATTCTGCCATCCTTGACCGCAGTACAAAGCGCGAGCGGGATAGAAGCCGCCGAGGTGTTGGCGTGGTCATCAACGGTGATGATCATTTTTTCTGCCGGAAAAGAGAGTTTTTTGGCGGTGCTGTCGAGAATGCGTTTGTTGGCCTGGTGCGGCACTATCCAGTCGATATCCGAGACGCTCATGCCGTTGGCCTCGAGCGCCTC
>SMXR01000013.1 GCA_004356215.1 Alphaproteobacteria bacterium
AAACTCATCTTAAACTCATCTTAAACTCATCTTAAACTCATCTTAAACTCATCTTAAACTCATCTTAAACTCATCTTAAACTCATCTTAAACTCATCTTAAACTCATCTTAAACTCATCTTAAACTCTGCGCCGCTTGGGTGGGCGGCAGCCATTGTGGGGGATCGTTGTCACGTCCCGAATGGAGGTAATAATTAGGCCAACGGCCTGCAAAGCCCTAAGCGCGCTTTCACGCCCTGACCCTGGGCCTTTTACCTCAACCTCAAGTGTTTTCATGCCGTGTTCCTGGGCTTTTTTGCCGGCTTCCTCAGCCGCCATTTGCGCCGCATACGGGGTCGATTTCCGTGACCCCTTAAAGCCCATCCCGCCAGCAGACGACCAGCAAACCGTATTCCCCTGGACATCGGTGATGGTAATCATGGTGTTGTTAAAGGTCGCATTAACATGCGCCACACCATTGGTGATGTTCTTTTTATCCTTGCGTTTAATCCGGCTTGGTTCTTTTGCCATGTCTCTAACCTTTTCCTAATTGGGCCTCTATTGGATGCCTTTTCTACCTGCGATTGGTTTGGCCTTGCCCTTGCGGGTTCTGGCGTTGGTATGGGTACGCTGGCCGCGAACCGGCAACCCCTTGCGGTGGCGAATCCCCCGGTACGCCGACAAATCCTGCAAGCGTTTGATGTTCATGCCAACCATCCGTCTGAGGTCGCCCTCAACCATGTAATCGGCATCAATGGCTTCACGAATGTGTATCACTTCAGACTCGGTCAATTCACTGACCCGGCGTTCCGCAGGAATACCCACTTTTGAGCAAATTTCCTTGGCTTTGGTATGGCCAATTCCATGAATATAGGTCAGCGCAATTTCCACGCGCTTGTTGGTCGGGATATTTACACCGGCAATACGTGCCACTTTTCGTCTCCTTTTAGCCCTTAAAGCTTAACTGTGCCCGAAGGCGCGCGATTATAGGTTTTATTCAACTTTCGTCAACAACCAATCGTCTTTTTTCAGGTTGCCAAAACCTCTAAAATTTCTTCCGTCACGGCTTCAATCGAGTTCATGCCATCGACGCTTCTTAAAGTCCCTTTGGCCCGATAATAAGGCAGCAAAGGCGCGGTCTGGTTGCGGTAGGCTTCCAGCCGTGCGCGAACCGTTTCTGCCCGATCGTCGCTGCGCCGGGTAAATTCGGTGCCGCCGCAGACATCACACACGCCGTCTTTTGCGGGCCGCTTGAAGGTATCGTGGTAGTTTTCATTGCACTTGGCGCAAGAAAACCGGCCGGCAATACGCTTCACCAATTCCTCTTCGTCGACCCGGATCTCGATCACATGATCGAGCTGGCTGCCTTTTTGCTCCAGCATCAAATCCAAAGCCTCAGCCTGGGCGACGGTGCGCGGAAATCCATCCAAAATAAACCCGCGCTCACAATCCTTATTCTCAATCCTCTCGGCGATGATCGAAATGACGATGTCATCGCTGACCAAATCTCCGGCGTCCATCGCGGCTCTGGCACCCAGTCCCAGCTCACTTTTTGCCGCCACCGCTTTGCGCAACATATCTCCGGTGGAGAGTTGCACCAGGCCACGAGCCACCATAAGGGCCTGGGCCTGTGTTCCCTTGCCGGCACCCGGGGGTCCAAGCAGGATCAAAATCATCTAACGCCTCCCCCTCAGGCGCGCCTTCTTGATCAACCCCTCATATTGATGCGCCATCATGTGAGAGTGGATCTGAGAGACCGTATCCATGGTCACGTTGACCACGATCAAAAGGCTGGTGCCGCCAAGATAAAATGGCACCGCCAGCCGGGAAATCAACAGTTCCGGGATGACACATACCACCGACAGATAGATGGCGCCAACCGTCGTCAAGCGGGTCAGGACATATTCCAGATACCGCGCAGTTTTCTCGCCCGGGCGGATGCCGGGTAGGAAGCCACCGAATTGTTTCAAATTGTCAGCGGTGTCATCGGGATTAAAGACAATGCCGGTGTAAAAGAAGGCGAAAAATACAATGCCGGCAACATAAAACGAAATATAGAGCGGCTGGCCCTGGCCCAATAGCGCCGATATGGTCCCCAGCCATTCTGGCCCACCCTGGGCGCTGAACGAGGCAATTGTGGTGGGCATAAACAAAAGCGACGAAGCAAAGATCGGCGGAATAACACCGGCGGTATTCAGCTTAAGCGGCAGGTGCGAGGTATCGCTTTGGGTCATCCTGTTGCCGGTTTGTCGTTTCGGGTATTGAACGATCAGGCGTCGCTGGGCACGCTCAACCCAGATGATCAGGTAAATCAGGCCCAGCGCCAACAGCAACAGGCTAATAATAATTGCAGGCGAAAATGCGCCGGTGCGGCCAAGTTCAAACGTGGACGCCAAAGCGGCCGGTAATTGGGCCACAATCCCGGCAAAAATAATCAATGAAATTCCATTGCCGACCCCGCGTGCGGTGATCTGTTCGCCCAGCCACATCAAAAACATGGTGCCGCCAACCAGGGTAACCACCGTGGTCGCCCTGAAAAACATTCCCGGATCAATCACAACACTTGAGGCCCCGGACCCAGCCCCTTCAAGGCCGACCGCCAGGGCATAGCCCTGCAGCGCGGTCAAAATGACCGTGCCAATTCGGGTGTACTGGTTGATTTTCTTGCGCCCGGCGCCGCCCTCCTTTTTCATCGCCGATAACGATGGCGACATGCTGGTCAAAAGGGTCATGATAATTGAGGAGGAAATGTAGGGCATGATATTCAGCGCAATAATGCTCATGCGCGACAACGCACCGCCCGAAAACAAATCCATCATGCCAACCAGGCCCCGGCCCTGTTGCTGTAATTGCGCAAAAATGGTTTTAAGGGCTATTGGATCAATCCCCGGCAGCGGCACATAGGTGCACAGCCGGTACACGATCAGCGCGCCAAGCGTAAACAATATGCGGTTCCGGAGTTCCCCGCGTTTCACCAGGGCCCCGAAATTCATATTGGCGGCAAGTTGTTCTGCTGCTGATACCATCTTGGTTTAAATCTTCCCTTAGCGCCAAACGCGCCGGTTATTCTTTTGAAGCGTCGTCTTTGACTGCGTCAGCCTTGGTTTCATTTTTGGCTTCATTTTTAGCTTCATTTTTAGCTTCAGTAGGCATTTCCGCTGCTTCGTTCTTGGCGGCTTGTGCAGGCTTTTCAGCCTCGGCTGGCTTTTCACCACCCCCAGCCTCTTTGGCGTCATCTGTCTTGGCTTTTTCTTTCTTGGCGGCGGCTTTTTTGGCAGACTTGGCCTTTTTGACCCCACGTTTTTCCGCCTTGGCAGCCTTCCGGGCAATCTCGGCGCTGGCATCATGAGTCACGGTGATTTTGCCACCGGCGGCCTCTACAGCCGCAATGGCCGCAGATGATGCACCATAAACCTCTATATTTATCTTGGTCTTCAAGTCGCCTTTTGCCAGTAATTTAAGATTATATTTTTCCGAGCCTATAACCCCGGCAGCGACAAGCACGCTGGCGGTAATGGATTTCGATGCATTGAGCTTGTTGTCATCAATGGCTTTTTGGATGCGGCCAAGATTGGCAACGGTCCAGGATTTGCGGAAAATGTTTGTAAAGCCACGTTTGGGCAAGCGCCTGTGGATCGGCATCTGGCCGCCCTCAAAACCCTTGATGGCCACGCCCGACCTGGATTTCTGGCCCTTCATGCCGCGTCCAGTGGTCCTGCCTTTACCCGAACCCTGGCCACGCCCAACACGCATACGCGCCTTTTTGGCCCCTGCTACATCGTTTAATTCATTCAGTTTCATAACTCTGTCCAACTTCAAATAATAAGTTTAGTCTTCAACCCGCACCAGGTGGCTGACCTTGGCAATCATGCCACGGACCGCCGGGGTATCTTCCAGCTCCCGGGTTTTATGCATCTTGTTCAAGCCCAGCCCGATCAGGGTCTGGCGTTGGTATTTGGGGCGCCGGATCGGGCTGCCCGTCTGGGTGACCTTTAGGGTCTTTTTGTCTGCCATGATCTAAATCTTTCCTGGCTTAAGAAGCGTCGGCTGGTGCCGCTTTTTCTTTTTTGGAGGTTTCCTTTGGCTCAACCGGCTCAACCGCTTTCACTTTGCCGCCGCGGCGCGAGACTATATCGGAAACTTTTTTCCCGCGTTTGGCCGCGACCTGACGCGGTGATTCCTGGCTTTCCAGGGCCGCAAATGTAGCCCGCACCATGTTATAGGGGTTTGACGAGCCTTGCGATTTGGCAACAACATCCTGGATGCCAACGCTTTCGAATACGGCACGCATCGGACCACCGGCGATAATCCCGGTGCCCGGCTCAGCCGCCCGCAGCATAACCTTGCCAGCACCGTGACGGCCTTTGACGTCGTGGTGCAAGGTGCGGCCTTCTTTTAAGGGGACGCGGATTAAATTTTTCTTGGCGGCATCGGTTGCTTTTTTCACAGCTTCCGGCACTTCGCGCGCCTTGCCGTGGCCAAACCCGACCCGGCCTTTTTGATCACCAACAATAACCAGCGCGGCAAAACTAAACCTGCGGCCGCCCTTGACCACCTTGGCGACACGGTTGATGTGCACCAGACGATCAATAAATTCGCTTTGTTCGCGGTCTTTTTTCTTGTGTTGCTGATATGCCATGTGTTTTCCTTAAATTCCTGCTTTAAAATTTCAATCCGCCTTCGCGGGCAGCGTCAGCCAAGGCCTTGACCTTGCCGTGGAACAAAAAGCCGCCACGATCGAAAACAACCTTTTCAACGCCGGCTTTTTTGCCGCGTTCAGCGATCAGCTTGCCAACCGAAGCCGCGCTTTCCTTGTTGCAGCCCACTTTGCCCTTGAGGCTTTTCTCAAGCGTAGATGCAGCCGCCAGGGTTGTGCCCTTTTGGTCATCAATAATCTGGGCATAGAGGTGCCGTCCTGAGCGGTGGATCGACAGTCTGGGGGCGCCCGTCCCCTTTTTACGGAGCTGGGTTCTGACCCGCATCCGGCGGTTTTCAAAAAGTTTTTTCACGCTTGCCATGGTTCACCTATTTTTTCTTGCCTTCTTTCCGGAAAATATATTCGCCGGAATATTTAATTCCTTTGCCCTTGTAGGGTTCAGGTTTCCTGTATTCCCTGATCTTGGCCGCAACCTGGCCGACCTGCTGTTTGTCAATCCCGGAAATTATAACCGTGGTTTGGTCCGGGCATTCGATGGTGATGCCTTCGGGGATCGGGAAATCAATTTCGTGGCTGAAGCCAAGCTGCAGGTTGAGAATTTTACCCTTCAACTGCGCGCGGTAACCGACGCCCTTGATCTCAAGCTTTTTCTGGAACCCGTTGGTCACCCCTTCAATCAGGTTGCTGACCAATGTCCGCTGCATGCCCCACATAGAGCGGGCGACCTTGCTTTGGTCCTTGGGTGAAACCGTGATCAGGTTGTCCTTAATGGCCAAATCGACGTGTTCAACCAGTGACATGCTCAAGAGCCCCTTCGGGCCCTTGACCGAGATTTCAGCTCCAGCCTGTTCCACCGTTACCCCGCCGGGGATTTCAATCGGTTTTTTTCCAATTCGTGACATGTTCGTCGTCCTATTTCTAAACCTGCGGCGCCCTTAGTAGACGTTGCAGATTATTTCTCCGCCAACATTGGCTTCGCGGGCTTCGGCATCGCTCAAAACACCTTTGGGCGTCGAGACGATGGAAATGCCCAATCCATTCCGGATCCGCGGCAGGTCGCTGACCGAGGAATAGACCCTGCGGCCCGGCGATGAAACGCGGGAAATGCTACGGATTACGGGGTCACCCTCATAATATTTCAAAAGGATTTTCAGCTCAGCCTTACCACCACCAAGATCGGTGTGTTCAAACCCACGGATGTACCCTTCACGTTCCAGCACTTCAAGGACGCGTTGGCGCTTTCTTGAGGCCGGGGCCGTAACCAGGTCCTTTTTCGCTTTCAGGCCGTTCCTGATGCGGGTAAGCATATCCCCGAGCGGATCAGACATTGACATTTAAACGTTCTCCTTTACCAGCTCGACTTGACTACGCCGGGAATTTTGCCAGACGAGGCCAGCTCCCGAAACGAAATCCGCGACATTTTGAATTTGCGATAGTTCCCCCGCGGCCTGCCGGTCAACCGACAGCGATTGCGCACCCGTGTCGGGGAGGAATTCCGTGGCAGTTCGGCCAGCTTGAGGCGGGCGATAAACCGTTCTTCCTGGGGAAGGGCTTTATCCGCAGCGATCGCTTTCAAGCGCTCCCTGCGGCCAGCGTATTTTGCCACCAGCTTGATCCGGCGTTGGTTTTTTAAAATGGCACTTTTCTTAGCCATACTTTCTTCTCCACTTTTTTCTTTCGAAAAATCTATTTTTTAAACGGCATCTGGAACCCGGCAAGAAGCGCCTTGGCTTCCTTGTCGGACCGTGCCGTTGTACAAATTACGATATCCATTCCGCGGATGTCTTCCACGGTATCATAATCAATTTCCGGGAATACGATTTGCTCCTTCAGGCCCAGCGCAAAATTGCCGTTGCCATCAAAGCTTTTCCCGCTTAAGCCCCTGAAATCCCTCACCCGGGGCAGGGCTACCGTTACCAACCGGTCGAGGAATTCAAACATCCTGTTGGCCCTGAGCGTGACCTTAACGCCAACCGCCTGGCCTTCCCTGAGCTTGAAGTTGGCGATCGAATGCTTGGCCTTGGTGACGACCGGCTTCTGGCCGGCGATCAGGGTTATTTCTTCATGGGCCTTCTGGATTTTTTTCTTGTCGGTTATGGCCTCGCCAACGCCCATGTTGATGACAATCTTTTCCAGCTTGGGTACTTCCATCAGGTTCTTGTATTCGAACTCTTTCATCAGTTCAGGAACCAAAACCTTTTGGTATTTTTCCTTCAGCCGTGGTGTGTATTTTGCCTCAGCCATCGATCATCTCCCCGGATCTTTTTGCGATCCTTACTTTTGAGCCGTCTGCTAAAAACTTGTAACCAACGCGGGTGGCCTTGCCGTCCCTGGGGTCTTCAACCGCCAGGTTTGAAATCTGGATCGGAAGTTCCTTTTCAATAATACCGCCGGGGTTTGCCTGGCTTGGTCTGGTGTGGCGTTTGACCCGATTTACGCCGCTGACAATGGCCTTGCCCTTGGCCGGAAACATTTTAAGAACTTCCCCGCGCTTGCCCTTGTCCTTGCCTGCCAGAACGATAACCTTATCGCCTTTTTTCATTTTCAGTTTCACGTTCGCCATCACAACACCTCCGGTGCCAGAGAAATAATTTTCATGTGGTTCTTGGCCCGCAGTTCACGCACAACCGGGCCAAAAATACGGGTTCCAATCGGCTCCAGGGCATTGTTCACCAGAACCGCTGCATTGTGATCAAAGCGGATCACGGTGCCGTCAGCGCGTTGGATGTCCTTGGCGGTGCGAACCACGACAGCACGGTGAATATCACCTTTTTTAACCTTGCCGCGGGGGATCGCCTCTTTAATGCTGACAACAATAATATCGCCAACACCGGCGGTCCGGCGTTTTGAACCTCCGAGTACCTTGATGCATTGCACCCGCTTGGCGCCCGAGTTGTCGGCGACTTCCAAATTTGTTTGCATCTGAATCATTATTCTATTCCTTACTCTTGCAGGCTTGGGGCCGCTTTAGGCCTTGCCCAGCACATACCAGGTCTTGTTTTTCGAAATCGGCCGGCATTCTTTAATGCGCACCTTGTCGCCTTCATGAAAGGCGTTCTTTTCATCGTGGGCGCTGTATTTTTTTGTGCGCCGAATAATTTTTTGCATCAGCGGGTGCTTGAAGCGGCGTTCAACCAATACGGTGACCGTCTTTTCAGCCTTGTCGCTGACTACTACCCCTGAAAGAACTCGTTTTGGCATGTCCTATTCTCCGTTATTTCTTGGCCGCTTTTGCCGGCGCTTTCTTGGCCGCCTTTTTCGCGGGTTTCTTTTCTTTTGCGTCTTTTGCGGCGGTGGCACCCTTGGCAGCCGCTTTTGCAGCCTTTTTAGGGGCGACTTTTTTCGCCGGAGCCTTTTTGGCAGCCACTTTCTTGGCGGCAGCTTTCTTGGGCTCCTCCGCCTTTTTCTCGACTTTTTTCTCGACCTTCTTTGCGGCTTTTTTCACCGTCTTTACCGGGGCCGGCTTGGCGGCTTTTGCCGGAGCCTCTATGGCTTTCGCGGCCAGCGTCATAATCGTCTTGACGCGGGCAATATCGCGGCGGACAATTTTCACCCGGGCGGTTTTTTCCAACTGCCCGCTGGCCTTTTGAAAGCGCAGGTTAAACTGCTCTTTTTTAAGGTTGCTAAGCATGCCGGAAAGTTCGTCCGGGGTTTTATGTCTCAAATCCATTGCTTTCATTACGCTTACCTAATCTTCGATTGTCTTATTTCATCCGCTCTACAAAGCGGGTGGAAATTGGTAACTTGGCGGCGGCGCGCTCAAAGGCTGCGCGGGCCAGTTCAAGCGAAACCCCATCCATCTCAAACATGATGCGGCCCGGCTTGACCCGGCAGGCCCAAAATTCAGTCGATCCCTTGCCCTTGCCCATACGCACTTCGGTCGGCTTCTTTGAGACCGGCACGTCCGGGAAAATCCTGATCCAGACCTTGCCGGTACGTTTAATGTGCCGGGTCATGGCGCGCCGCGCGGCTTCAATCTGGCGTGCGGTGATCCGCCCAGGGGCTGTCGCCTTCAGGCCAAAGGTGCCGAAATTCAAGGTGTAGCCGCCTTTGGCGTTACCATGAATGCGGCCCTTATGAGCCTTGCGAAACTTGGTTTTTTTCGGTTGCAACATTGCTTTACCCTATTCTTCCTAGCGCCGTTTATCGCGGCCCGGGGGCCTCATCGGCCCGCCGCTGGTTTGCAGTTCCTGGGCCCTCTTGTCGTGGGCCATCGGATCGTTTTCCATAATCTCGCCGCGGAACACCCATACCTTGACCCCGCAACAGCCGTAGGCGGTGTGGGCGGTGGTTTCGGCATAATCAATATCGGCCCGAAACGTGTGAAGCGGCACCCGGCCCTCGCGGTACCATTCCTTCCGGGCAATTTCAGCACCGCCAAGGCGGCCGCCGCAGTTCACCCGAATGCCTTCTGCGCCAAGCCGCATTGCGCCTTGCATGGCGCGCTTCATGGCGCGGCGGAACGAAACCCGGCGTTCCAGCTGCTGGGCAATGCCATCGCTGATCAGCTGGGCGTCAATTTCAGGCTTCCTGATCTCGACAATATTCAGGTTGACTTCGCTTTCACACAGGTCCGCGACCTTTTTGCGCAAGCGTTCAATATCGGCGCCTTTTTTGCCGATAATGATGCCCGGGCGCGCGGTATAAATCGTAATGTGGGCCTTTTTCGCGGGACGTTCGATAATCACCTTGGAAATTGCCGCCTGCTTCAATTCCTTCATCAGGAATGCGCGGATCTTGAGATCCTCATGCAACAATTCGCCGTAGCTTTCGCCCTCGGCATACCAGCGTGAATCCCAGGTCCGGTTAATACCGAGACGCAGGCTGATTGGGTTTACTTTTTGACCCATTATTCTTGCTCCTCAACTTCGCGTACGACTATACGCAAACGGCTAAATGGTTTCATGATCCGGTTGGCCCGGCCGCGGGCCCTGATGCTGATCCGTTTCATGACCAGAGACTTGCCAACGCTGGCTTCGGCGATGACCAGCTGGTCAACATCAAGTGAATGGTTGTTTTCCGCATTGGCGACCGCCGACTGCAGAACTTTTTTAACGTCCCGGGCTGCTTTCTTGCGGTTGAAATCAAGCGAGGCCAGGGCCGCTTCGACCTTCATGCCGCGAATGGTTTCGGCCACCAGGTTAAGCTTTTGCGGTGACCCTCTCAAAAGTTTCGCCACCGCCATCGCCTCGTTATCCTTCAAGCGCCGTTCCTGTTTTGCTTTAGACATCTTCGCTACTCACCTTCTTCGATCTCTTGTCAGAGGTATGGCCCCAGAAGGTCCGCGTCGGGGAAAATTCACCGAGCTTGTGACCGACCATCTCCTCGGTAACAAACACCGGGATAAACTTGTGGCCGTTGTACACGTTGAACGTCAGGCCAACGAACTGGGGCACAATGGTTGAGCGCCGTGACCAGGTTTTGATTGGTCTATTTTTTCCTGCTTCCTGCGCCGTCTCTGCCTTTTTCAGCAGATAAAGATCAACAAACGGGCCTTTCCAGACTGAACGCGCCATATCGCTTTACCTTCTCTTCTTCTGATGCCTGGAGCGAATGATATATTTGTCGCTGGCTTTGTTACTGCGGGTTTTCTTGCCCTTGGTCGATTTACCCCACGGCGTGACCGGATGACGGCCGCCTGAAGTGCGCCCTTCACCACCGCCGTGCGGATGATCGACCGGGTTCATGGCGACACCGCGGACACTGGGGCGTCTGCCCTTCCAGCGGTTACGGCCAGCCTTGGCAAGCGTGATGTTCTGGTTGTCAGGGTTGGAGACGGCACCAATGGTGGCCATACACTCACCGCGGACAATGCGTTGTTCGCCCGACATTAATTTCAAAATCGCATACCCGGCATCACGGCCAACCAGCTGGACATAGGTGCCGGCGGCGCGGGCGATCTGGCCGCCCTTGCCCGGTTTCAGTTCAATATTATGAACAATTGTGCCAATTGGCATGCTTTCCAGCGGCATCGCGTTGCCGGGCTGAATGTCAACTTTTTCACCGGCGATAATCTTGTCGCCGGGGCCGATGCGTTGCGGCGCCAGGATATAGGAAAGCTCACCGTCATCATATTTTATCAGGGCAATAAAGCCGGACCGGTTGGGATCGTATTCGATCCGCTCGACGGTCGCAGAGATATCCCATTTGCGCCGCTTGAAGTCGATCATGCGGTAAGCCCGCTTGTGACCGCCGCCACGCCTGCGCGCGGTGATACGGCCCTTGTTGTTGCGGCCACCCGACTTGGTCAGGCCTTCGGTCAGGGTTTTCACCGGCTTGCCCTTGTAAAGGGCTGAACGGTCAACCAGAACAAGTCCGCGCTGCGAAGATGTTACCGGTTTGTATTGTTTCAAAGCCATCTCATTACACCCCTGTGGTGACATCAATGGTGCTGCTTTCGGCCAGCGTCACCATTGCTTTTTTGGTTTCAGGACGGCGTCCCTTGATGCCACGAAAACCTTTGATCTTGCCTTGCTGGCGCAGGGTGTTGACCTTGGTAACCTTGACATTGAAGAGGCCTTCAACGGCTTCCTTGATGTCTTTTTTGGTGGCATCCATCGCAACAAAAAAGGTGACCTGGTTGTGTTCGGACCCGAGCGTCGCCTTTTCGGTGATCACCGGGCTCAGGATCGTCTCATAATGTTTTAGTGAGCTCATTTGAACCGCTCCTCCAGGTTTTTGACCGCACCGGTGGTCATGACCAGCACATCGCGGCGCAAAATGTCATAAACATTCAGGCCCTGGCTTGGCAGCACGTCGACGTTGGGAATGTTTGATAATGCCAGCTTGAAATTCTTGTTCACTTCAGCACCATCAACAAAAAGGGCGTTGCTGACCCCAAGCTTTTTCAGCTTTTTGACCAAGTCAGCGGTTTTGCCGGCTTTCAGATCGATATTCTCGAGGACCATCAGCTTTTTGTCGGCGGCCTTGACGGAAAGAGCGGTTTTCAAACCCAGCGCCCTGACTTTTTTCGGCAAATCAAAGCCGTGATCGCGCGGGATCGGGCCAAAAGCGCGGCCGCCGCCGATAAAAATGTTGGTCTTGCGGTTGCCATGACGGGCGGTGCCGCCACCCTTTTGCCTGCCAACACGCTTGGTGGTGCCGACAATGTCGCTGCGGAATTTCACCGCATGGGTGCCGGCGCGGCGTTTGGCCAGTTGCCAGTTGACAACCCGGTGCAGGATATCAGCACGGGCTTCAAGACCGAAGATATCTTTCTTCAGCTCAATCTGGCCGGCTTTGCTGCCATCAAGTTTCAGTACGTCGGTTTTCATTTTCTATTCCTTGCCCTTGTCTTCTGCGTCTTCCGCTTTTTCTTCAACTTTCTCTGCGGGCGCTTCAGGCTTGTCTTCGCCTTTTTCTTCAACTTTTTCTTCGGCCTTGGCCTCTTTTTCAGGGGCTTTGGCTGCTTCAGCCGGTGCTTCAGACTTGGCTTCCTCTACTTTAGCCTCTACTTTAGCCTCTACTTTAGCCTCTGTGGCTTCAACCTTGGCCTCTTCGGCCGGAGCGTCTACTGCATCTTCGACAATTTCTTCTTCGGCCTTGTCGCCCTTGAGGCCGGCAGGCATCGGGGCATCTTTCGGCAGCGGCTTTTTAATGGCGTCCGAGATCAAAACCCAACCGCCCTTGGAGCCTGGAACCGCGCCCTTGATCAAAATCAGGCCTTCATCGGGGATGGTGCGAACCACTTCAAGGTTTTGGGTGGTAACCCGCTCGGCGCCCATGTGACCGGCCATTTTTTTGCCTTTGAAAACCCTGCCCGGGTCCTGGCATTGACCGGTAGAACCGAGCGAACGATGCGATACCGAAACCCCGTGGGACGCCTTGAGACCGCTAAAATTGTGACGTTTCATGGCGCCGGCAAAGCCTTTACCAATGCTGGTGCCGGCAACGTCGACGAACTGGCCTTCGACGAAGTGGCTGGTCCTAAGCTCGGCGCCAACATCAACCATGGCATCTTCGCTGACGCGGAATTCGACAACCTTCTTCTTAGGCGTAACCTTGGCCTTTTTGTATTGGCCGATTTGCGCCTTGTTGACGTTCTTGATCTTGGCGGACCCAACCCCGAGACGCAGCGCGGTATAGCCGTCGCGCTCAAGCGTCCGGTGGCCAACCACCTGGCAGCCGTCAACCCTGATCATGGTGACAGGAATGTTTTTGCCGCTGTCTTCAAAGACGCGGGTCATCCCAATTTTCTGTCCTATCAATCCGGTTCTCATTGCCTTAACTTTCTTCTTTTCCTAGCCTTGGACTTTAATCTCGACGTTCACGCCCGAGGCCAAATCCAGCTTCATCAGCGCATCCACGGTTTGCGGTGTCGGGTCAACGATATCCAGAACCCGTTTGTGGGTCCGGATTTCGAACTGCTCACGCGATTTTTTATCGATAAATGGCGAGCGCAAAACCGTGAACTTTTGAATCCGGGTTGGCAAAGGTATTGGGCCACGGACAAAAGCCCCGGTGCGCCTGGCGGTATCGGCAATCTCGTTGGTTGCCTGATCCAGCGCCCGGTGATCAAAAGCCTTCAGGCGTATGCGGATATTTTGCGTTTCCATTTTCTTTGCTTTCCCAGTTAAGTCCTGATCAGTTATTCAATTACTTTGGCGACGACGCCGGAGCCGACGGTCCGTCCGCCTTCGCGGATAGCGAAGCGCAGGCCCTCGTCCATGGCGATCGGGTTAATCAGCGTCACAATCATCTTGATGTTATCACCGGGCATGACCATCTCAACGCCCTTGGGCAGCTCAACCGAGCCGGTGACATCGGTGGTCCGGAAGTAAAACTGCGGCCGGTAGTTGCTGAAGAACGGGGTATGACGGCCACCCTCCTCTTTCGATAAGACATAAACCTCGGCTTCAAACTTGGTGTGCGGGTTGATCGACCCGGGCTTGGCCAGAACCTGGCCGCGCTCAACATCTTCACGGGCGGTGCCCCTAAGCAGTGCGCCAATGTTATCACCGGCTTCACCGCGGTCCAGGAGTTTGCGGAACATTTCAACCCCGGTACAGACCGTCTTGGTGGTGTCCTTGATGCCGACAATCTCGATGTTGTCGCCAATGTTGATGATGCCCTGCTCGACCCGGCCGGTGACCACCGTGCCGCGGCCGGAGATCGAGAACACATCCTCGATCGGCATCAGGAAAGGCTTGTCAATCGGGCGCTTGGGCTGCGGGATGTAGCTATCAACAGCTTCCATCAGTTTATTGATGGATTCTTTGCCGATGGCATCGTCGCGGCCTTCCAAAGCCGCCAGGGCGGAGCCATGAATAATCGGAATGTCATCACCGGGGAAGTCGTAATAAGACAACAGTTCACGGATTTCCATCTCAACCAGCTCCAAAAGCTCGTCATCATCAACCTGGTCAACCTT
>SMXR01000091.1 GCA_004356215.1 Alphaproteobacteria bacterium
CGGCGTTTGGCCTGTATCCTTTTCCCGATCACTTTGCTTTTGCTTTACGCCACGCTTTTCTTTGGCCCGGAAATAAAGGGCGCGACCCGATGGCTGCATATTGCTGGTTTTTCTTTGCAACCGGTAGAATTTCTCAAACCCGCGTTTGTGGTTTTCACTGCCTGGATGCTTTCGGAACAGTTCAAAACCCCAGGTTTTCCCGGGCGTAAAATTGCCCTTGGCGGCTTTGCTATTGTCTTGGCCGGTCTCATTTTCCAGCCCGATTTTGGTCAGGCAGTTCTTATTTCCGCGGTCTTTGCGGCACAATTAATTGCCGCCGGACTGCCGCTGTTATGGATCGGCGTGTTTGGCGGTTTGAGCCTTGGCGCGCTTGCGGTCGGCTATTGGCAGGTTCCCCATATTCAGGCCCGCCTGGATGCGTTCCTGAATCCTGAAAGCGTCGATAGTTACCAGATAGACACAGCCCTGAATGCATTCCGTTCGGGCGGTTGGTTTGGCCTTGGCCCAGGTGAGGGCAGCGTAAAAAAAGTTCTTCCCGATGCCCATTCCGATTTTATTTTTGCCGTTGCCGGCGAAGAATTTGGCGCTTTGGCCTGTCTCGGGATATTATTCCTGTTTACCGTGATTGTTGTTCGTGGTCTGTCGCACCTTTTGGAAGAGGAAGACTCGTTTATTGTCTTGGCGGCAAGCGGACTGATTGTCCTTTTCGGAGCGCAGGCGTTAATCAATATCGGCGTCAACCTTGCGGTTATTCCGGCCAAGGGAATGACCTTGCCGTTTATCAGCTATGGCGGTTCCTCGGTGCTGGCGCTGGCACTTTCCATGGGCATGGTGTTGGCCTTGACCCGGCGCAACCGTTTTTTAAAACCGCATGGCGCGCACGCCAGAAGGGGGAGGGGTTAGATGAAACTTAAACCCCTTACCTTTGCTTTGGCTGCGGGCGGCACCGGCGGACATATGTTCCCGGCCGATGCTCTTTGCAAAGAGTTGCAGCGCCGCGGCCATAAAGTTATTCTGATTACCGATAGCCGCGGACAGAAATTCACCAACCTCTTTAAAGGCGTGGAAAGCCACCTGATAGAAAGCGGCACGTTTGCCCGCAATGGCATCATAGGGAAAATTAAAACCCTGGTGGCATTAACCCGGGGGTTCGTGAAAGCCAGCTGGTTATTGATCAAGATCAGCCCCACCGGGGTGGTTGGCTTTGGCGGCTATCCGGTGGTGCCAACCATGACGGCGGCACGGTTCCTGTCGATCCCCTATTGCCTGCACGAACAGAATGCGGTCCTTGGCCGCGCCAATCGCGCCATCGCCGGGGGGGCAAAGGCGATCGCCATTTCGTTTAAAAAAACCAAAAAACTTAAAAAGCGGTTCCTGACCAAAACCTATATCACCGGCAATCCGGTGCGCCAGGAAATCGTTGATCTGGGCACCAAGCCCTATCCCGGTATTGGCGCCGATAATGTTATCCGCCTGTTGGTCATGGGAGGTTCACAAGGCGCCACCATCTTTGCCGATGTCGTACCAGAAGCGCTCGGCATGTTGCCAAAAGCTGTGCGCGATCGATTACAGGTTACCCAGCAATGCCGTGCGGATGATTTAGAACGTGTTGAAGCGGCCTATAAATCCCACAACATTGCTGCCGAAGTCTTTTCCTTTATTGAGGATGTTCCGGCGCGCCTGCTGTGGGCCCATCTGGTCATTGGCCGCGCCGGGGCGACAACGTTGTTTGAGCTAACCGCCGCTGGCCGGCCGGCGATTTTGGTGCCGTTACCCAGTGCTCTGGATGATCACCAAAGCGTCAATGCCGAGGTGTTGGTTTATGCCGGGGCCGCTTGGGTTATCGCGGAAAAAGATTTCACTTCCCCAGAACTTGCCAAGCTGATGCAAAAACTCATGTTGCAGCCAAAACCCTTAAAAAAAGCTGCTGAAGCCGCGCTTGGCCTTGGCTATCCTGAAGCAACCCAGCGGCTTGCAGACCTGGTTGAAGAAATGGTTTTCAAAGGCTACGCCAAGGCGCGCGATAAAGAGCAGGAAAATAATTCCCCTCACACAGACCCGACAGAATTTAGGAGGGTCGCCGCATGAGACAGGTTCCCTTCGATATTGGCACCGTACATTTCACCGGCATCGGCGGCATCGGCATGTCCGGCATTGCCGAAGTAATGCACAACATGGGCTATAAAGTCCAGGGCAGCGACCTTTCGGAAAATGCCAACGTCACGCGCCTTAAAAAAATGGGTATTCCGGTGACCATCGGCCACAGCCCGGAAAACCTGGAAAACGCCAATACGCTGGTGGTTTCCTCGGCCATCAAAGACACCAACCCGGAAATCATTACCGCTACCGAGAAAATGATTCCGATCGTTCCCCGGGCGGAAATGCTGGCGGAATTGATGCGCCTCAAATGGTGTGTCTCGGTGGCGGGTACTCACGGCAAAACCACGACAACATCGATGATTGCAGCGGTTTTGGATGCTGGCGGTTTCGACCCTACCGTAATCAATGGTGGCATTATCAACGCCTATGGCACCAATGCGCGCATTGGCAAAGGCGACTGGATGGTGGTTGAGGCCGATGAAAGCGATGGCACTTTTGTAAGGTTGCCGGCGACGGTGGCGATTGTCACCAACATCGACCCTGAACATCTTGATTATTACGGCACCTTTGAAAAAGAAAAAGAAGCCTTCCTGACTTTCATTGAAAAAGTCCCGTTTTACGGAGTGGCAATTTTATGTTTCGACCATCCGGAAGTTCGGGCGCTGATCCCCGAAGCCTCTAATCGCAAAATAATTACCTATGGCTTTTCCCCCGAGGCTGATGTTCGCATTGAAAACATGGCCAGCAACAAAAATGGCCAGGTTAGCTTTGATGTTTCCTGCACCGCGCGGTTGCGGTGCGGTATCCAGGCCTTCAAGGGCATTACCCTGAATATGCCCGGCCGCCATAATGTCCTGAATGCCACAGCCGCGATCGCGGCGGGGCTTGAATTGGGGATCAATGAAGCGGCCATTCGTGACGCGTTTGCCAACTTTTCCGGGGTTAAACGGCGCTTTACCCAAGTGGGTGAGGTCGGCGGCGTTACCATTATTGATGATTATGCCCACCACCCGGTGGAAATTACTGCGGTCCTGGAAGCGGCCCGTGACATGGCAAAAGGCAAGGTCATTGCCGTGGTTCAACCGCATCGTTATACCCGGCTGGAAAATCTTTTTGAAGAATTTAGCGCTGCCTTCAATGATGCCGATGAAGTGGTGGTGGCCCCGGTTTATGATGCCGGCGAGGCCCCGATTGAAGGGATCAATCACAAAACCTTTGCCGCGGCGATAAAGTTGCGTGGGCACAAGGGCGTCCACACGATTGAGGGCGAGGGCGACCTGGCGGCCATGATTTCCAAAATTTCCGCTAAAGGCGACATGGTGATTTTCCTTGGCGCTGGCAGCATAACCACCTGGGCATACTCCCTGCCAGCGGCCCTTGAAAAGATCGGAGATGGGTCATGATGCTTGCCCACGACATGACCCTTCTGAAAACCCTGCCGCCGGTAAAAGGGGACTATTTTGAAAATGCCCCGCTGGCGAATTTGATCTGGTTTCGCACCGGCGGTCCGGCCGAAGTATTGTTCCGCCCAACGGGGGACAACGACCTGAAAACCTTCTTCGAAGCCCTCGCGCCTGAGGTGCCGGTCACCGTTATCGGCGTCGGCTCAAATTTGCTGGTTCGCGACGGCGGCGTGCGTGGCGTCGTGATAAAACTTGGAAAACCCTTTGGCAACATCACCATAGACGGTGATCTTGTCACCGCCGGGGCTGGCGCGACCGATGTGGCTGTTGCCCATAGCGCCCAGGGGGCCTCGCTTTCAGGCCTTGAATTCCTGAGGGGCGTTCCCGGGACAATCGGGGGCGCTTTACGGATGAATGCAGGCGCTTACGGGGCCGAAGTTGCCGATGTTTTCGTCGCGGCAACCGCGATTGACCGGACCGGTGTTACCCACACCCTTGGGCCCGACGAAATGGGATTTTCGTACCGCCAAACCAATGTGCCGCCAGACTGGATTTTTCTCTCCGGAACATTCCGGGCAATCCCAGGTGATAAAAAAACCATCCAGGAAAAAATGGATGAAATTCAAGCGGCCCGCGAAGCAACCCAGCCGATGCGGGTCAAGACCGGTGGCAGCACCTTCAAAAACCCCGACGGGGAAAAAGCCTGGAAGCTGATAGAGGATGCCGGCTGCCGGGGCTTAAAAATTGGCGCCGCCAAGGTTTCGGAAAAGCATTGCAACTTTTTGATCAATACCGGCGAAGCCAGCGCCAAAAACCTGGAAGATCTTGGCGAGGCGGTGCGCCGCACCGTGCTGAAAAAATCAGGGGTTTCGCTTAAATGGGAAATCGAGCGGATAGGGGATGCGTAGGTGGTAATCAGATCACATAAAAGCCGTATCGGCCTGGCCAGCCAGCGAAGTTTTTCATTTGCCCGACCCGCGCCCCAGGCCCCGCCCCAAGTAATCCGCCGGCGCCATCGCCGCGGCCGCATTCGCATTATCATGAAACAAAGCGCGCTATTTATCGTGTTGGCATTGATCCCGGTCTCAGGCTGGGCCTGGTACCAGGGACACATAGCTTCCGGATGGGAAGGCGCCAAAGCCAAGATGGTTGCCCTGTCTCTGGATGCCGGGTTTGAGCTGGAGCGGGTGCGCGCCACCGGCCAGGTCCGCACCTCCGATGAAGCGATTCTGGAAGCCCTTGGCACCCGGGCCGGGGATGCTTTGTTCGCGATGGACATGACCACCCTAAGCGGGCGCATCGAAACCTTGCCGTGGGTAAGCAAGGCCTCGGTAACCCGCGAATTGCCTAACACCCTGCAAGTCTGGATCGAGGAACGCAAACCCTTCGTGCGGTGGCAAATGGAGGGCAAGTTAATGGTAGTGGATGAAGCAGGCCGCAAAATAATCGGGGCCGATGTCAGTGATTTTTCCAATCTTCCTTTTGTGGTTGGCCCGGGTGCCCCCGAAGCCGCCCGGGACCTGTTCGACCTTTTAGGGAGCCATGAAACACTGGCCCGGCGGGTGGTTTCAGCGATCAGGGTTGGCCAGCGGCGCTGGGACCTGGAATTTGACAACGGCAAGCGGCTGAAATTACCCGAGCCTGGACCGAACTATGGCCCGGCTGAGGCCTGGCAGGCTTTTATCAAGGTGGAAAAGGAACGGGGGGTCATGAATTTGATGGTGGCTACTTTTGATCTCAGGCTTTCTGACCGGGTGGTTTTGAAACTGACGCCCGAGGGTAAAAAGATTTTTGCAAATAAAGACCAAAAAACATGAGTGAAACCGAATATGAGGCTGGACAATTAATATGGCGTTGAAAGACACCAATGGAAAACCCCTGAACGGCGGCCGTTTAGTCGCCGCCCTTGATGTTGGTACCTCCAAGGTGGCGTGCCTGATCGGGCGGGTTGATGATCATGGCGGGCTGGTGGTCAAGGGCATGGGTCATCGGGTTTCCCGGGGCGTCCGGGGCGGTGTAATTCTTGATATGGACCAGGCCTCTTCAGCCATCTGTGCCGCGCTTGATCAGGCCGAGCAGGTAGCCGGCCAAACCATTGAAGATGTCATAGTCAACCTGTCTGCCGGGTCACCGCGCTCGTATATCCTGGATGCTACGGTTCCCTTGAATGGCAGCGGCGTCCAGCAAAGCCATATCGACCTGGCGTTGGGCAAGGTGTCCGAGCGCATTGACCTGGGCAAAAAAACTTTGGTTCATATCTTCCCCGCCTGTTATTCCCTTGATGGCACTTTGGGAGTTAACGAACCGCTTGGCATGTTTGGTGAAAACCTGTCGGTCACGCTGCACGCGGTTGTGGCCTCTTCCGGGCCATTACGCAATCTGGAAACCTGTATCCAACGCGCCCACCTTGAGGTCTCCAGGGTTGTCCTTTCCCCGTATGCCTCAGGTTTGGCGACGCTGGTTGAAGATGAAAAAGAATTGGGTGCGGCCTGCATTGATATGGGCGGGGGTACCACCACGCTTTCCTTATTTGTCAGGGGCCGCATGGTCCATGCCGAGGTTCTGCCAATGGGTGGAGATGAAATCACCCAATCCATAGCGGCTGGGCTGTTGACCCCGATCAATCAGGCCGAGCGCCTGAAGATTTTAAACGGATGTGCCTTTTACACAAAATCGGACGAAGCCGAATTTATTGAAATTCCAAAACTTGGAAATGCCGAGGAAGGCGAACGGACGCTTATTCCCCGCTCTGTCCTGACCAGGGCGATTGAACCGCATATGCAAAATCTTTTTGGAACCATAGCACGCCGCTTCAAGGCCTGCGGGTTTGAAGGATCTAAAGCAAACCGTGTGGTTTTGACCGGCGGCGCCAGCCAGCTGACCGGGGTCAGAGCCTACGCTGAAAATGTATTGGGTAAAGAGGTTAGATTAGGCCGGCCGATTGACGTCAACGGCCTGCCGGAAGCGGCGCGGGCGGCTTCGTTCGCAACTTTGGTGGGGCTTTTGAAATATGTAATCCAGGCCCCTCTGGAGGTTGGTGAAGCGCGAATTCCCAGGTTTTCTCAAACCGGAGAGGTTGGAAAATGGTCGCGCTTGTCGCACTGGCTGAGAGAGAATTTTTAACAATTAAACGAGATTTAAATACGTGAAACACTAAACGATTAACAAAAGGGAGGCGAATATGGCCATCGAATTTACATCACTGGAGTTAACTGAACTGAAACCAAAAGTTGCGGTTATCGGCATCGGCGGCGCCGGCGGAAATGCCGTTAATAATATGGTGGAATCGGAAATCAAGGGGATTGATTTCATTGCCGCCAATACCGATGCCCAAGCCTTGGCGCAATCCCGGGCGAAGCTGAAAATCCAGCTCGGGGTTGAAGTCACCGAAGGTTTAGGGGCCGGGTCTCACCCGGATGTCGGGCGCGCGGCGGCCGAAGAAGCGATTGACCAGATCGAAGACGCCCTGACCGGGTGCCACATGGTTTTTATCACCGCAGGTATGGGCGGCGGTACCGGCACCGGCGCTGCCCCGGTGATCGCCAAAGCCGCCAAGGCCAAGGGTATTTTGACAATCGGGGTAGTCACCAAACCATTTGAATTTGAGGGCAACAGGCGCATGAAGCTGGCCGAAGATGGAATTTACGAATTGCAGCCCTTTGTTGACACGTTGGTTGTGGTTCCAAACCAAAACCTGTTTCGGGTCGCCAATAAACAAACCACGTTTGCCGAAGCTTTTGCGATGGCTGACGATGTTCTTTGTTCGGGCGTCAGCGGCATCACCGATTTGATGATGCAGCCGGGATTGATCAACCTGGATTTTGCCGACATAAAAACCATCATGCAAAACATGGGCACCGCCATGCTCGGCACCGGCGAAGCCACCGGGGAAAACCGGGCACTGGATGCCGCTGAAACTGCAATTTCCAATCCGCTTTTGGAAGAAATGTCCCTGGCCAGCGCCAAGGGGGTTATTATTAACATTACCGGCGGCCCTGACCTGACGTTGTTTGAAGTGGACGAAGCGGCCAATCATATCCGCAAGGAAGTGGATGAAAATGCCAATATCATTGTTGGCTCGGCATTCCGTGACGACCTGAAAGGCAAAATGCGTGTTTCTATTGTTGCCACCGGGGTAACCTATCTGAAAAAATCGCAAACCAAACCCGCCTTTGAAACGATGGAAGGGGATGAGGAAAGCACCAATCTGCATTTTGAAGTTGGTGTAAAGGGTACTGATGAGGCAGAAATAGCCGCAAAACCCGCAAAACCCGCAGAAGCTGTTGTGGAAATCCCGCAACAACCCATCACTGAATTAGAAGAAGAAAACGCTGCCCCCGAGGAAGATATGGCCGGCGAATATCAACCCGAGCCGGTCGGGATTGTCGATGATTTCATCATGCCCGAGGCGGCCGATGTAAAAGACATTGATATACCTGAAGGGGAAGCCGATCCGGCCGCTGAAGATGATTTTATCAACACCCCAAATGAAGGCGAGTTTGCTAACCACGGCTATGCCATGACGGAAATGCATGCCGAGGACGATGATCAGTTTGAGGAAGCTGGCGGCCGCAATCTTTTCCAGGAAAGCCTGGAGTTTGTTGCCGATGAAGAAGACCCGCCCCTGATGGCAGAAAACCAACCAACCGAGCAAAAGAAAAGTCTTTTTGGCCGTATGACAGCCAGCCTTAAAGAGGTGTTCAGGGCGGCTGAAGATCACGGGGCAGAGGTCCACGCCGAACCTTCCATGACCGATTATTCAGCCAAGCCCGATGAAGAAGATATCGATAATATCCTGAACATTGATACGGGAATGGAAGGATTGGAAGAAGACCCGGCTGAAGATCCTGAGGCAGATAACGCAGATCGCAATGAACCAGAAATTGAAACCCGGGAAGAGGATGAAGATCAGTTGTCAATTCCGTCATTCTTGAGGAAACAGGCCTGATCAAACCCGGGAAATTTCTTCCCTGGCGGCCCTAACGGTTAGTGAACGTTCTTGGCCATCGCCGATACCAGGTTGGCAATGGCCTTTTGCACATCCGCGGTCAAGTGTTCCCCTTTAAGGTGGATAGTGGGAACTTTGGTTGTAGTTTCCTTGGTTTTTGGAATTTCACTATCTTTGAAAAAATAATCCAGGTCGGTAAAAAGGATTTTTGAAATCAAAAATAACCGCCCGGCAGTAATGCGGTTCAACCCGGTTTCGTACTTTTGAATCTGCTGATATGAAAGCTCCAGTTTCATTGCCAGTTGATTTTGGGTAAGGGTTAGCTCAGTCCTTCTTTTCCGGATCGCCGCGCCGATAGATTTTTCAATCGTGGTGATATCAAAGGGGTCCTCGGGCCTAACTTTTGATGATTTAATTATTTCACCCTTTTTCTTCATTTAACTGGCCTTTTTTATCCCCAAGTTTTATTGTATGAAGACTCCACAAAACCCCGGATTTTTGAATAATCCAGAGGTTTAAACTATTAAGTTGTAAAAGTATATTAACATACAACACAAAATAGAATTATTCTCGATAGGCAGGAATGAATTTATGCGAAATATATTTTTACAAGTAATTAACAGGCAAAATGCGGGGAAAATTCTCGCCCTTCTTTTGGTGGCGACCTTTGTGACATCCTGTTCAAAGAAAAATCGTGAGGAACGCTATATCGCCCGGGAAGTGGGGACCCTTTATAACCAGGGTAAAACCCATCTTGACCGAAAAAACTATGCCACCGCCGCGGCCTACTTTGATGAGGTAGAGCGCCAGCACCCCTATACCTCCTGGGCCCGGCGGGCGCAGTTAATGTCTGCCTATTCTTATTACCAGGCAAACGATTATGATGAAGCTATTCTGGCTGGAGAACGTTTTATTGCCCTTCATCCCGGGAATTCTTCAGCCCCCTATGCTTTTTACCTGATTGCCATCAGTTATTATGAACAAATCACCGATGTTGGCCGCGACCAGAGAGTGACCGAACAGGCGTTAAACGCTCTCACCCAAGTGGCCCTCAGGTATCCTGACACGGCCTATGCTGAAGATGCTAGGCTGAAGATTGATTTGACCCGGGATCATTTGGCCGGGAAAGAAATGGAAATCGGGCGGTTTTATCAAAGCCACCAGCAATTCCTGCCAGCGTTGATCAGGTTCCGTAATGTGATTGATGAGTACCAAAGCACTACGCATATCGCCGAAGCGCTGCATCGCATGGTCGAAATTTATCTGGCGCTTGGTGTGCTTGAGGAAGCCCAGCAGGTGGGGGCGGTTCTTGGCCATAACTTCCCGACCAGCAAGTGGTATAAATATTCTTACTCTTTGTTGACCGGGGCGGATCTCGATCTTATTGACCCGAGGGATAAAAAATTCCTTGGTATTTTCCTTCAAGGGACGTCCCAGAATTAGGGCCACGGTTAATGCTAAAATCCCTATCTATTCGAAACATTGTTTTGATTGACAACCTGCGGCTGGGTTTTTCTCCGGGGTTGGGAATTTTGACCGGTGAAACCGGCGCTGGCAAGTCCATTTTGCTGGACGCCTTAAGTCTTGCCCTGGGCGGGCGCGCCGATGCCGGACTGGTGCGGCTTGGCGCCGATCAGGGAGCGGTGACGGCAGAATTTGAGCTTGAGCCCAGCCACCCGGCTTTCACCCAGGGCCAAGGTCTCGGGTTGGCGTTTGCCGCGGGAGAAACCCAGATCATTTTGCGCCGGACACTCACCAA
>SMXR01000092.1 GCA_004356215.1 Alphaproteobacteria bacterium
CTTCGCCGAGGACGTAAGAAGAGGCCTTGGAGGACAAAAACAAAACCGCATAGGCGACCTCTTCGGGCCGGCCAAACCGTTTCATGGGAACCATCTCGGTAAACCCTGCTTTGGTGGCTTCAATCGCCTCTTCGGGCAAACCCAGTTTGTCAAAAATCGGCGTGTCTATCGGTCCCGGAGCAACCGCGTTGACGCGGATGTTGCGTTCCAGCAAATCCGCCGAAAGGGTTCTGGCGAACGAACGCACCGCCGCCTTGGTGGCGGAGTATACGGCGGTGTTGGCAAAACCGGCTGTGCTCGCGGTTGAGGTGTTGAGAACAATGGTAGCGCCGTCAATCAAGAGTGGCAAAGCCTTTTGCACGGTGAAAAAGAGGCCCTTGACGTTGATATCCATCATCCGGTCGTAGGTCGCTTCATCGACGCTCTCCAGGGGGCCAAAAGTGGCAACCCCGGCGTTGGCAAAAAGAATATCCAGTTTTTTGAAGCGTTTGCCGATTTCCTCATAAAGGCTGGAAATATCGTCCAGCTTTGAGGTGTCGGACTGAATGGCAACGGTACCGTCACCGATTTCTCGGGCCGCAGCATCGAGCCTTTCCTGGTCGCGCCCGGTTATGATCACCGTAGCGCCTTCGGCCTTGAACAGCTTGGCGGTGGCCAAACCAATGCCGCTGTTACCGCCGGTAATGAGGGCAATTTTTCCGTCTAGTTTTTTCGTCATAGTACTTTCCTTTTGTGGGTGGGTTAAAAATTAGAGGGTTAAAAATATCGCGCCAGCCGCAGCTGGACATAATCATCGCGCGAGATTGCGAATAGCGCCTCGCCGGGATCAGCGCCGGTGAAAAACCGGGCGCGCAGTTCAATAACATAATGCTGGGCCAGGCGCCGTTCGGCCTCGATGGTGTAAAAGGTCTCGGAAGACGACGGATCGACGATCACCCCGACCAGGACCGAGGTATCCTGGATATCGTTCAGCGCCAGCCGCATCCCGGCAAAAATATCATCTTCAAAGGGGGTTGCCGGGGCGCTTGCATCGCGGCCATCGTGCAGGTATTCGGCCAAAACCCCGATATCGGCATTGCCGCCAAAAACCTGGAAAAAGGTGTATTCGGTCCCGGCGACAAAAGCGCCGAAAGTTCCGCCCTGGCCGCCGCGGATGATGCCTTCGAATTTAAACAGCCAGGCGTCCTTGGTGTACTGCAAATCAACCCCGGCCTGGTTGATGATGTCATAGTGCGGGATCAGCGCGCTTCCGGCCTGGTTGGGGACCAACGTCGGCACGCGCCCGGTGCCCCAGAAATAATAAACCCCGATATCAAGGTCACCAAAGTAATGCGAATAGCGGAGAGCGACATCGACATGCTTCTGGCCCAAGTCGGAAGAGTAAACCGGGCTGGAGGTATCAACCGGGATCGGCGCCCGCAGCCGGCCCTCGCTGCCGGGAAAGGTGCGTTCTCTGAACCCGGGCAGCACATAAATATCAATCTGGCCCCAGTTTTGAAACGTGGTGAAATTGATCATCGGCTGGCCGAGGAAATCCTCGCCGTCCAGGTCCTCGACCAGATCGACCTGGTTGATGACGTTGACCAGATGGTTCGATTCGGTCACCCCCCAGAACACCCGGTTGAACCCGGTCAGGATTTCCCAGCTGCCGCCCCGGTAGAGCCAGTAGGCCTCGCGGATATCAAAATGGGTGCGCTCATCATCGCGGCTATCAAGCCGGAAATAGGGAATGAAGCTGAACTGGTGTTTGCCGTCCGAGGTGCGGTAGCGAAATTCAGGGGTGACAATCAATGAAATTTCGGCATTCCCCGCTTGCCCGGAAAATTGGGATGAGAACGGAAACACCCGGGTCTCGACCCCGATGAACCCCGAAATGTCGAGGGGTCCAAGCTCTGCAGCGGCCGCACCTTGGAGGGGGATAGCGACCGCTGCAAAACCTAGGAGGGAGGAGAGAAATTTCATTCAAATTCCTAAACGAACCTATGCCAGTCCTAACGGACCCGGCGCAGAACCCCTTTTTGGAAGTCGTTGTCCTGAAGCCCGGTTTTAAAGGCATAGTCTGAATAAATCAGGTCTGTGCTTTTGCCGGTCAGGTGGTTTTCCATGCGCAGCGTTTGCGCGCGCCAGTACCCACCATCGTATTCACGGTAATCTTCCAGCTTAAGGGTTTTCAAAAGCGCCCCCTTGCGGTCGTAAAAATCAACCTTGCGGAGCTGGAATACGGTCTGATCAATCCAGGCAATCTGTTTGGTATAGCCCGAATTTTCATACCGCGGAAACCGCTCCACGACATCGCAGGTGAAATCACCGCAGACCTCTTCACCGATGTATTTATAGGTAAATTTGTTGAGCTCAAGCGAGGTAAAATCCTCAAAGGCAAATTCGCTGCCGACAAACGGGCCTGATTTGTTGACGCTTGAAATCCGTTTCACCCGTTTCAGGGCCGGCAGGTAAAGCCACTGGTCATCGGGATCAAGGATTTTGGCATAGGACAAAAGCGCCGTGCCATAAATATCGGCCGGGGTGTAAAAGACAATCAGGCTTTTATCGCCAACGTCTTCATCCGGGATCTCGAGGGTTTTCAGCGCCAGCGTCCGGGTGGTTTCCTGGCCGTGGGCGTTCCTGAGAATCATTTTCATGTCAACAACACTGTCGGTAAATCCACGGTCCGAGCGGTCTGAGCGGGCAGCAATCTCAAAGCCCTTGTCTTCAAGCTCGCCGGCATAAGCTCCGCCGGCAAGAAGCGTGGCGAACAGCCCCGCCAGCAGCAGACGGCTAAGCAGTTTGCGTGATGAGTTTTTCATTGGTTACTCCTTTGGTTTCTTTTTCATAGCCGATCATCAGGATCGCGGGCAGCAACAGGAAATCCACGATCAGGGCAATGACGATGGTCAAGGCTGTCAGCAGGCCCATCTGGGAATTGATCAGGAAGGTGGAGGTTGCCAGAACCGCAAACCCGAAGGTCAGGATTATGGTGGTCAGGATAATTGCCTGGCCGACGGTCTCGAAGGCATAGCGGATGGCGTCGGGACGGCTCAGGCCTTTTTCGCGGATGCCTCTTAAATACTTGGTCAGGAAATGGACGGTGTCATCAACCACGATGCCAAGGCTGGTGGCGGCCACGGTTGACGCCGCCATCCCAATCTGGCCGACCAGTAACGCCCAGACGCCGAAGGCGATCAGGATCGGCACCGCGTTCGGGATAATGCTCATGGCGCCGATGGCAAAGCTTCTTAGGGCAAAAATCATAATACCCGCGATCAGGATTACGGCGAAGACGTTGCCCTTCAGCATGCCCTCGATGTTGCGCTGGGAAATGTAGGAGAACATGACGGTGGCGCCGGTCGGCTTGCCAATCATGTAGGCCGGCAGGTTATCCGCAACATAGGCTTCGGAGCGGTCGAGGAATGTGCGCACCTTCGCGGTCGACAGGTTCAGCAGCGTTGCGGTTACCCGGGTTGCCGATTTATCAATATTGATCCGGTCATTGAGGTCGAGGCCATAGGGCAAGGAGAGTTCATACAGCAGCAGATACTGCGCCGCCATTTGGCGGTCGTCCGGGATCCGGTAAAAATCTTCATCATCGCCATGGAGGTTTTTATTGAGGCGCTTGATGATGTCGGTATAGGAAAAGACATGGGCGACTTCGGGCTGGGCACGGAGCCAGCCGGTGAAGGTTTCGAGATTTTCCAGGTATTCCGGGTTGGATATACCGCCGGCCTCATTCGCCTCCATTGAATATTCCACCACATAAGGCCCGTTCAGGTTGGCAATGGCAAACTCGGTGTCGGTGCGGAATTCTATCCGCTCATCGAAATATTTGACCCATTCGTCGTTGAGCTCAAGCGTTGGCACCATCGAGATCAAGGCCACGCTGGCTGCGCCCATAATGATCAGGATCGAGCGCCGCTTGATCAGGACAAAGTCGGCAAAGCGGCCGAGGAATTTCTGCATCGTATATTTGCTTTCGGTTCTCGCCTTGGCGTGGATTGGCAGCAATGACAGGATTGCCGGCAGGAACGCCAGCGATAAGGCCCAGGCCACGGCGATACCGGCAGCGGTGATATTCCCCAGGTGCCAGAATGGTGGCGAGTCCGAAAAGTTCAGCGCCAGGAAGCCGACGATTGTGGTCAGCGAGGTAATGCTAACGGGGAGGAAATTGATCCGCACACTTTCCTTGATGGCAAAGATTTTGTCATGACCATCGCGCATCAAATTCAGCATGGTGACCAGGATATGGATACTGTCCGCGATTGCCAGCGTCAGGATAATGGTTGGCGCGGTGACCGAAATTGGCGTCAGCTTGACGCCGCTAAACCCGGCAAGACCCATCGCCGCCACACTTGAGAACCCGATCACCAGAAGCGTTGCAAAGGTTGCGCCAAAGCTGCGCAGCATAATAATCATAAAAATCAACAAAACGCCGTACATGATCGGCACCAGGGTGACAATGTCCTTCTCTCCGGCCTCAGCAAAGGCATTGTTCAACATCGAAAGCCCGGAAATCGCGATTTTCAAGTCGGGATATTCACTGCGGATTTCGGTGGCAATTTGGCGCGCCACGGCGACCGCTTCGGGTACCTCGCGGATATCCACCTGGGGCATCTGCAGGGTGACATTGACGCCGGTGGTGCCGGCATCGGGGGAAATCAGGTTGTTGAGCAAAAGCGGCTCGGCCAGGGCAATCGCCTGGCGTCTGTCAAGCTCGGCTTGCGACATGTTGGCGCCATCGCGGATCAGGTCTTCCACTGTCAGGTCGTCGCCGTCGGCCCAGCTGTACTGGAAATTTGTGATCGAATCGACCCGCAGGGCATAGGGAATGGTCCAGGCCTTGGCGGTGATTTTTTCAATCGCTTCGGTGACTTTGGGGCTAAAGACCTTGCCGTCCTTGGGCTGGACGACAAAAATGATGTTATCGTTTTTTGTGTAAATTTTCTGAAAGTCTTCAAAGGCGGTCAGCTCGGGATTTTCATCGGAGAAAAACACCCGGTAGTTGGTTGAAAATTCCAGATGCCGCATGCCGCTGGCGGCGCCCAGGACGGCGACAATGGTGGCAAGTAAAACCAGCCAGCGAAAACGAAGTATCCAGCTGGTGTACGTCAGAATTTTATTTTCAAATTTACTTCCCATTTTAGAACCCTTTTGGCATCATCTTTATTTTTTAAGAATATACATTCTGAAAATCGGCTAAAAATAAAGAGCGACTCGGGGCCCTTTTTCAGAATGATCGTTCTTATATTGGATGGTGCCCGTTTCTGTCAACCCATAAAAACGGGTATTTTTGTCATAACCCTTGATTTTTATTATAAAAAACCTTAATATCAGAATGAATGTTCTTAAACTTGAGGAAAAAACCAAGGTAACCAACGATGTCGAGACATAGAGAATTCAACGAACCCGAGGTGCTTGAAAAGGCAATGATGGCCTTTTGGCAGCAAGGCTATGAAGACACCTCTTACGATGACCTGGTCAAGGCCACCGGGGTCAGCCGTTATGGCCTTTATTCGGCATTCGGTGACAAGAAGGAATTTTTCCTCAAAGCACTCGATTACTATCTCGACATGAACCGCTGTGTGATGTTCGGCTCGCTTCTGGAGAAGGACGCCGCGCTCGATGACATTCACGATTATTTTGGGCGCATGGTCGAGAACGCCAACGACCCCAACAAGAAGGTCGGCTGCATGCTGTGCAACACCGCGATTGAGCTGGCGCAATACGACAAGGACGTCGAGGACAAGATTCACGAAATTTTCAGGGATACCAAGTCGGTGCTTAAACGCGCGGTTAAAAACGCGATCACGAACGGTGAATTAAACAAAGAAACCAATGCCAATGAGACCGCCGATTACCTGTTCGGGCTGATGATGGGCGGGGCAATGCTGGTGCGTTCGCCAATCGAACGCTCGAAAATCAAAAACTATCTCAAAACCGGACTTTCTGTCCTTAAATAAAATTTATGGAAGATTCCAACCAGTAGCCCCATTGATTGTCTCATTCCCCCCTGAACAGGCGATAAGCAACAGCAGCAAGGCATAAGTTATGGTAAATCGCATAATGGTAAGGTACAAAAGCTGGTCGCACTTGACAATATTTCGTACCGAGTGACTGCAATCAGCTAATCACTGGCTAGATCTAGATACGAATTTTGAAAGGAGAGCCGTTATGACTGATCAGCTGAGTCATGAACCAGCGCTCGATCCCCAAGACTTAGAGCGGCTACTGATTTCTCGACAGCGGGCAGGTGACGTTGAGGGGATGGTTGCTCTTTATGAGGAAGAAGCTGTTCTCCAC
>SMXR01000093.1 GCA_004356215.1 Alphaproteobacteria bacterium
CGCCGGGTGGCTTTATGGCGAATTCTGGGTCGAAGTGGCGCATGGCGATATGGTCGATTATTTCACCCTTCAGGTTGGCGTCATCGGCCCGGTCTCGGTGGCGGATAGGACCCAGCGCGCCTATCACCGCTTCATCGGCGTGGATCGCCCCAACGGCTGGGATAACCAGCTTGGCAACGAACCCGGAATCGTTCTTGGGGTTCAGCGCACCTGGACCGAAATCTTGGGCTTGGGCGGGGGCTTTGAGGTTGGCTCAAGCCCGCATCTGGGCGCAGTGGTCGGCAATATTTATACCTATGCCGCCGCTGGCTGGACCCTGCGCCTGGGCCAAAACCTTGGGGAAGAGGCGGGCCCGCCGCCGCGCATATCCCCAGGCCTGCCCGGCAGCCGGTATTTCAAAACGTCAGCAAAGGTGGTCTGGTACTTCTTTGCCGCGGTCGAAGGGCGCGCGGTTGCGCGCGATATTTTCCTCGACGGCAATACCTTTGCCAGTAGCCACGGTGTTGACAAAAAGAACCTAGTGGCCGACTTTCAATTGGGCGCGGTGTTGCTGATAGATGGCATCCGGATATCCTACACCCATGTGTTTAGAACCCGGGAATTCGACTTGCAGCCCGCCAACCACGAATTCAGTGGCGTAAATATCGCCTTCCGGTTTTAAGGAGAACAAATATGATCGATCTTTATTATTGGCCAACGCCCAACGGGCACAAGATTACTATCTTTCTGGAGGAGGCCGGGCTTGAGTACAAAATCCATCCGATAAACATCGGCGAGGGCGACCAGTTCAAACCCGACTTCCTGAAAATTTCACCCAACAACAAAATGCCGGCGATCGTCGATCTGGACGCTGAAGGCGGCCCGCTTCCGGTTTTTGAATCCGGCGCCATCCTGGAATATCTGGCGGACAAAACCGGGACGTTTTTACCCCGCGAGACCCACGCCAGATATCGCGTCCTGCAATGGCTTTATTGGCAGGTCGGCGGCCTCGGGCCGATGATGGGCCAGGCCAACCACTTTACCAACTATGCGCCCCAGCTCGACGATGAATGCGATCATACCTATGGCCGCGAGCGCTACCAAAACGAAACCCGGCGGCTATTCCAAGTGATGGATACCGAACTTGGACTGAAAGAATTCCTCGCCGGTGACTATTCGATCGCCGATATGGCGTCCTGGCCGTGGATGCGCGCCTACAAGAATTATGATTTTGATTTAAATGACTGGCCCAACCTTTTGCGCTGGCACGAAACCATGAAAGCGCGTCCCGCGGTGCGCAAGGCCATTGACGTCGGTCTTGAGGTCAACCCGCCCACAAAAGGTCCGCTCAGCGCCGACGCCAAGAAGCACATGTTCGGGAAAAAAGGCTGAAGGGTTCAAATTTTTGAACGCCAAAAACTTTTATTAAAGTTTTAATTTATGCCTAGAAGGCTTAATATTGTTTCAACTCCCGGGTTTATTTTGTCCATTTATTTTGCTAGGCTTTTGCCGCTAGCAAGGTGGGGATGGCCTGCGCCGCTCCCCGCCGCCGGGAATTAGAATATACGAGGAGGGGAGCATGGCCTTGTACCGTCATTCGTTTGAAGCCACCAACACCAAAAAGAAGTCAAGATTGAAAGCCGTGCTTCTGGCCGGCACTGCGCTGGTTGGCATTGGGTTGTTCCCGAGCATGCCGCGCTCGGCGACGATCACCTATACCAACGGTGAAGACGACACCATGAACTATACCCTGAGCGAAGCGTCTTCCTTTGAGACTGTAGTCGGCGGCGACATTACCGCCGAGCAGTCGGGCACGCTGGACCTCAACGGTTTTGCGGCCTCTTTAAGAGCCATGGATTTAACCGACAGGTTAACTTTTTCCGGGGTGATCTCAGGCAGTGGCGGTGTCAGTATAACCGGGTCTGGAATAATCATCCTTTCCGGCACCAATACCTATACCGGCGGGAAGACGATCGATAGCGGCACGTTGCGGCTTTTGAACAGCGCCGGCGCCGGGGTTGGCACCATTACCTTCAACGGCGGAGTCCTTGCGCTCGGCGATGGCGTCAACAATGCCAATGCACTCGACCTGAACGCCGATGCCACCCTGGCTACCCTTCCAGGTGAAGATGAAACTGCAACCCAGTCGGGGGCGATCAACACCTCGGCTGATTCCAGCCCGCATGTGCTGACCGTCAATGCCCAGGATGCTGAATTCGGCACTGATCCAAGAGTGCCAAGAGTGCCCAACGCAATTGAAACCAACGCAACTGAAACCGCGGCAATTAAAACCAACGCAACTGAAACCGCGGATACCCTGACGATCTCCGGCGTTATTTCGGGCTCCGGGAGTCTGATCATCGACGGGCCGGGAACTGTTGTCCTTTCCGCCACCAACACTTTTACCGGCGGCACCACTATTAACGATGGCACGCTGCAACTTTTGAACAGCGCCGGGGCCGGGGTTGGCACCATTACCTTTAACGGCGCAACCCTTGCGCTGGGCGATGGCGTCAACAATGCCAATGCACTCGACCTGAACGCCGATGCCACCCTGGCTACCCTTCCAGGTGGAGATGAAACTGCAACCCAGTCGGGGGCGATCAACACCTCGGCTGATTCCAACCCGCATGTGCTGACCGTTAATGCCCAGGATACTGGATCGGGCGGCCCGGGCTTGCCCTTGGAAATTGAAACCTTGGCAATTGAAACCGCGGCAATTGAAACCCCGGATTTTCATCTTCCGCCTTCCTTCGTCGGGGATAATCTGACGATCTCCGGCGTCATTTCGGGCTCCGGGAGTCTGGCCATCGACGGGCAAGGAACCGTTATCCTTTCCGCCACCAACACCTATTCGGGCGGGACGACGATCATTGTCGGCACCCTGGAGCTTTCCAATGCTGCCGCGGCGGGCACCGGGCCGATTACCTTTTTTGACAACGACAGATTCAAAATTCTTGATCTCAATAATGTGACCATCGCCAATAATATTTCAGCCCTGGCTTCAAGCCCGCTCGATCTGCTTTCCCAAATCGTGGTTGATGACGGCGACGCTTCCGGGATTACCGGCGCCATCGACCTTAGCGGCGACGTGGGTTTCGATATTTCCGCTTCCAGCACGCTGGCGGTTTCCGGTAATATTTCCGGCTCGGAGGCGATAATAAAGAACGGCTCGGGGACCCTGATCCTTTCCGGTTCCAACACCTATTCGGGGGGAACTACCCTAACTTCAGGGACGCTTACGCTCCAGGGCGGCAGCGCGCTCAGTGATACCGGTGCGCTCACGGTTAATGGCGGCACCCTGCAACTGGATGCTTCCGAGGGCATCGGCCCACTTTCCGGCACCGCGGGGGTAATAAGCCTCGGCGCTAGCACCCTGACCCTGAACCAGTCCGCCTTCACCACGTATTCCGGCACCATTACCGGCACCGGCAGTTTAATAAAGGATGGAACCGGTACACTGGTTCTTTCCGGCTCCAGCACCTATTCCGGGGGAACGACGATTAACGATGGTACGGTGCGGCTTTTGAACAGCGCCAGCGCCGGGGTTGGCACCATTACCGTCAACAGCTCTTCCCTCACGCTGGGCGATGGCGTCAACTTGGCAAATGCTCTCGACATGACCGCCGATTCCAACCTCAGTACCGCGATCGGGGGCAACATTACCGCTACCCATTCCGGCACCCTCACATTGAGCGGCGAAGTCACCCTGAATGCCTCGGCCGAAACCGACAGCTTTACCTTTTCCGGGGTAATTTCAGGGACCGGGGGGCTGATTATAAATGGAACTGGAAATTTTATTATCCCCGGTTTGCCCTTCAATACGGGTGAGGTCACCCCGAATTCCACCACCGCAATTGTCATTTCCAGGAAGTCTGGTCTCTCAGAACTTAATGGCTCGGGAACCGTGACCTTTTCCGGATCAAACACCTATTCCGGCGGCACGGCCATTGTTGACGGCACCCTGGCGCTTTCCCATGACAGCGCCGCGGGTACCGGGACGATTTCGTTTGTTGATGCCAGCGACCCTCCATCTCTTGATATCGTTGGAAACCCAATTCTTGATCTCAATAATGTTACCATCGCCAATAATATTTCAGTCGATATTACCAATGTAGCCGCTCATGGTGGCCAAATCGTGGTTGATAACGGTGATAGTTCCGGGATTACCGGCGCCATCTTCCTTAGCAACAATATGAATTTTAATATTTCCGCTTCCAGCACGCTGGTAGTTTCCGGTAATGTGTCCGGCTCGGGGTCCATGGAAAAGAACGGCTTAGGGACCCTGATTCTATCCGGCACCAACACCAATATCGAAATTACCACAAGCCTTGTCCTTGTTGAGGGAACCGTTCAGCTCAACTCCAGCACTGCCGCCGGCGCTGGCAGAATTTCAATTCATGGTTCAGGGGATGCGGTTCTGGCCCTCTCCGGCGGCTTGACATTTGCCAATAATTTTACCCTCTTTTCGTCGCTGATGGTGACAACCCTGTCCGGCGGCACCGAGGTTTCAATCCTTTCCGGAGATATTGCACCCTTATTTAGTTCGGCAAGTACTGTGACCTTCAATACCATTGATGGCGCCGACATCCTGACGGCCTCAGGGGTTATTTCAGATGATGATGGCACCCTCAGCCTGGTTAAAACCGGCCCCGGAACCCTGATCCTTTCGGGATCCAACACCTATTCAGGCGGCACAACGCTAACCGCCGGGACGCTTACGCTCCAGGGCGGCAGCGCGCTGTCCGATACCGGCACCGTGGTGGTCAATGGCGGCACCTTGCAACTGGATGCTTCCGAGGGCATCGGCACACTTTCCGGCACCGCGGGGGTAATAAGTCTAGGCGCTAACATCCTGACCGTGAACCAGTCCGCCTCGGGCACCTATTCCGGCACCATTACCGGCACCGGCGGACTGACCAAGGATGGAACCGCTACACTGACGCTTTCCGGCATCAACACCTATACCGGGTCGACCGCCATTAACGGCGGGACGCTTCTGAACAACGGCAGCCTGACCAGTGACATCACCATTGCCCTGGGCGCCACTTACGGCGGCACCGGCACCCTCACCGGCAATATCTCAACCTCCGGAACCGTGGCGCCGGGCGCTTCGATTGGCACCACCACGGTCACCGGCACGGTCACCTTTAACAGCGGTTCCAGCCTCGATGTGGAATTTGATGCCAGCGGCAATGGCGATTTGCTCGACGTCACCGGGTCGGTGACCATAAACTCCGGCGCGACAATGAACGGGACGTTGCTGGGAGCCAGTTTTTCAGGGCAAATGACTTATACTATTATTGATACCACCGGCGGGGTTGCCGGCACCTTTGACAGCCTTTTGTTCACCAACGCTTTTGGGTTTCTAACCTATGGGTCTAATACGGTGACCTTGACCGCGGGCGCCCTGGGCAGCACGTTCATTGCCTCTGCGACAACCCCGAACCAGAGCGCTATCGCTAACGCGCTTGATGGCCTTGATCCTAATATCGACGCCGATTTCGGCACCATTTTCGTGGACTATTTGATGCTGGGCAGCGCCGCACAGGCCACGGCGCTCGACCAGATGTCGGGTGAAGGGCTCGGCACCTTGAGTTCATCGACCTTGGCGACCAACGACCTGCGCACCCAGGGGATTGCCAGCCACCTTAACGACGCGCGCCTGAATCGCAGTGAGGGTACGGCTGCGCGCGCTTCCGGCACCCGTTATGCCCAGGGCGGTGGCGGCGCCAGCGTTGAATACGGAAAAGGCGTTTTGTGGATGCAGGGCTATGGCGGCAAGGCGACAATGGATGTCGGTGGCGGTAGCTTTGACGCTGCCGGCATTGATATCGGTTACGATACCTGGCTCGGCGACGACCTTCTTATTGGCGTGACGGTTGGCGTTGCCCGTGACCGCGAGACCGGCTTTGCCAACTTGGCCAGCGCCGAAGCCGAATACATCAACTTTGGCGGCCACATGGCGCTTGATAGCGAACCGGTTTATTTCCACGGTATCTTTGCCGTTGGTATTGGCGATTTTGCTACCACCCGTAATATAGTTTTTGGCACTACAAATCGTACCGCCATGGGCAGCTTTGACGGGCTCAATGCCACCTTTTACGGCGAAGCCGGCACCGATGGAAGGTCAGGGGATTATACCTTCCAACCCTATGTCGCCCTGAACTACAGCTATATTGAACGTGATGGCTATACTGAAACCGGCGCCGGATCACTCAACCTGGTGGTGGCCAAGGAATCGCTTCATTCCCTGCAGGGCATCCTTGGCGTCAGGGCGGGAACAACCTGGCAGGCCGGGGACAATATGACCATCAGGCCCGAAATCCGGGCACGCTGGGTGCACGAACTGGCGAACGGGGATATGCGCCGCTCAATGGTCAATTTTGTTGGCTCAAGCGCCAGTTTTGCCACCATAAATGATGCCGTCGGCTTTGGTGACGCGTTTGTTTTCGGCACCAGCTTTGATATCTCGACCGGCGGCAGTTTCCATATCGTTATCGGTGGTGATTACCTGTTATCGGACGAATACGATATGTGGTCGGGCACCGGACGCGTGCTGTGGAATTTCTAGGGTAAAAATTCTGAATTTTTCCGGTATTTTTATTCATAAATGTTTGTTAGGGTCTCCTCCGTAATTTTGGTTGGCGTGAGCCCGTCGGTTTTCACCTGCCGCATAACAATAAAATTTTCTGGAGGAAGGCATGACCCCTTGCCATCGTTCTTTTGAGGCCGCGACAATTAGCAAAAATTCAAATTTCAGGACAGCGCTCCTGGCGGGAACGGCCCTGGTCGGCATCGGGCTTTTCCCGAGCATGCCGCACTCTGCAACAATCAGCTATACCAACGGCGAGGACGATACCACGGATTATATCCTGACCGAGGACTCTACCTTTGAGACCGAGGTCGGGGGCAGCATTACCGCAACCCAATCGGGCGGCCTTGACCTAAGCGGTTTTGCCGCGACGCTAACCGCCACCGCGGCCACCGATGTCCTGAACTTTTCCGGTGTAATTTCAGGGACCGGGTCGCTCACCCTTAACGGATCGGGAACGATTATCCTTTCCGGTACCAACATTTTTAGTGGGCCCACTACCCTTGCCGGCGGGACGTTACAGCTGGACACCACCTTTGGGTTGGGTGGTGTCCTTACCTTCATGGGGTCGGGCAGTGAGGTTCTGGCAATTAACAACGCTATTACCCTTGTCAATTCCATCGATTTACAAACATCCGGCACCATTGCAACAATTTCCGGGGGGATCGAGGTTTCGTCGTTGATCGGAAGTATTTCCGGGTCGGGCACGACGCTTACAGTCAATACCATAGATGCCGATGACATCCTTTTGTTTTCAGGCATTCTTTCCGGGTCACTCAGCCTGGTCAAAACCGGCTCCGGGGCTTTGATCCTCAACAATGTTAACACCTATTCAGGAGGCACTACCATTTTAAGCGGGACATTGAGTTTAAATGCCCCCGGAACCATTGGTACTGGCAGTCTCACGATTGCCGGGACGGCCAGTAAACTTTTGGCCCTGGATGGTGGGTTGGATATTACCAACGATATTAACTTGCAGGCTTCCGTTACGATCTCGACGTTTACCAGTTCTTTCCAGATAAATACCATTTCAGGCGATATTATCGGGACAGGTACAAATACCCTGACGTTTAATATGTTTAGTGGTTTGGATATTACAACGGTGTCTGGGATTATTTCGGGCACAAATACCAGCCTGGCCAAGATTGGCGACGGGACTTTAATTTTGTCGGGAACCAATACCTACAGCGGGTCAACCACCATCACCGAAGGGACCCTTTTGAATGATGGAACTTTAACTTCTAACATAAGTATTGGCGTTGATGGCCTTTTTGGTGGCACCGGCATGACAATCGGCACGCTTACGGTGGACGGAACATTGGCACCGGGGTTGTTCCTTGACACCACAACCGGCACCCCAACTGTCACCACAACTGGCACCTTAACTGTAACCGGAACGGTGACTTTTAATGCCGGGTCAACATTCCTGGTTGGGGTCGACGCCAGCGGGAATAGTGGTCTTTTGGATGTCATCGGGGCGATAGATATTCAGGGCGGCACCCTTTCGGTTGCCCCGGAGGAGGTTAACTTCGGCCTGCAATTAACTTACACCATTGCCAGCGCCACCGGCGGTATAACCGGTGCTTTTGATGAGGTCACTTCTACTTTGAATTTCCTGGCGCCTTCGTACGAGATTGTCGGCAACGATATAATTTTGACGCTTGATTTAATTGGGCTGACACCCCTGGCCGAAACCTCTAACCAGATAGCCATCGCCGGGCAAATCGATTCATTATTACAAGACAACCCATCACAGGATTTGTTGGATGTTGTCGCCGGGGTCCTGGAGGATTTTACCTCGGCCCCCCAAAGCCTCGACCAAATGACAGGCGAAGGATTTGGGACCTTGAGCACATCGGCACTGGCCAGCACCAACCTGCGCCTGCAGGCGGTAAACAATCATCTTAACGAGGCGCGGCTGTGCCACAACGCCCATACAATCCGGGGTTATAGAGAAACCTGTGATATTGGCGGGGTCACTTCAGTATCACTTCCCAGCGACGGCGGTCCCAATAGTGTTGAAAAGGCCCATTGGGGCAATGGCATAGTCTGGTTACAGGCCTATGGCGGCCGGGCAACACTGTCGGCCGGTGGCAGTTTTAATGTGATCGGCCTTGATCTTGGTTATGACCGCTGGGTTTCCAGTAATATTTTAGTGGGTATTTCCGCCGGGTTTAGCCGCGACCAGGAAAAGGGGTTTGCCTCCTTGACCTCGGCCGAAGGTGAATTTTTGCAGTTCGGGGCTCATACCTCGATTACTTTTAGCGCATTTTATTTTAACGGCCTGGCCACCTATAGTTTCGGGGAATATACCACCCGGCGCCACATTGCGTTCGGAGACATCAACCGCACCGCCACTGGCACTTTTGATGCCAGCACCTTCACCGGGTATGCCGAATTGGGAATGGATGCTCAAAACGACACCGTGACTTTTCAACCGTTTTTGTCTTTGCAATACACCGATATTTCCCGGGATGGTTTTACCGAAACCGGTGCGGATTCGATAAATTTAACAGTGGCCTCGGAGGGGGTTACGTCAACCCAGGCTGCGGTTGGGTTGCGGATGAGCACGCTTTGGGATGGCGGTAGCAAGGTAACGCTAAAACCCGAGCTCCGGGCAAGATTTATTTATGAATTCGGCAACGCCGCAGACCTCAGGACATCGTCGGTTAATATACCCGGGGCAACCGCCTCGACCATCACAAGTGTTGCGGGGTACGACAGTGCCTTTTTGGTCGGCATGGGGTTAGATATTTCCGATGGTGCTGATTTGCACATTGTTATTGATATCGATTATCTCAGCTCCAATGAGTTCGACATGTGGTCGGGCACCGGGCGGATAATCTGGGGCTTCTAGGAAACCAGTTTTTATAAATTTTTAAAAGGGTTGAGAAGTCTCAGCCCTTTTTATTTTTTTGCAGGGGTTTAGCCCCGGGCCGTGGTCGGGTCAATGATGCCCTTAATCTCGGTAATGATGGTGGCGGGAAAACCGCTCAACTCGGAATGCTTGCGGATTATTTCCTCATCCTTGGCGAGATAAACACAAAAGGTTTTATCCTCGGCAACGTAGCTTTGAACCCACTGGATATCCTTGCCCAGCTCTGCCAGCGCGGCATTGGACGTCTTGGCCGCACCCTTCAGGTCGTCCTCGGAGGCTTCCCCGATTTTAGGCAAATCCCGCTCGATAATAAATTTTTTCATAACCCCTCCTTTAAATGGAGGGGCAGTATGCACGAATGCCGGGACAAGGTGAAGTCCGGGCTTGTTATCCTTTTCTTTCAGGACTAAGAGAACGGCCATGAAAACTTCAGACAAGATCGCCGCGGTTCTTCTGTGGCCCGGCAACAAAGTCTGCGACCTAATAGGCATAAAAGGCGACGACCATCGCCTGATCCTGCGGCTCTGGGTAAACTTGATAGTTTACAGCATTGTTTCCTTAAGCTTGGCGCTGCTTTTGGTCGACTGAATTCTCCTCTGATCTTTTTATTCCACTTGTTGACAGCCGCTTAAGGGGAGGGTATCTCCGTCCGTGGAGAGGTGGCCGAGTGGCTGAAGGCGCTCCCCTGCTAAGGGAGTAAGGGTTAACGCCCTTCGTGGGTTCGAATCCCATCCTCTCCGCCACTTATCCTAGATAACTATTTGATATTATTAGATATTAAGTTTTAAACTACTCATTCGTCCACAAATTAGTCCACATTTAAAACACCAATAAACCGACCCTTTGGGGTGGTCCGGGTAAATGACCTGCTTTCCCCCGTGTGGCGTACTGCGCAGGAAATATTTACTAAGCCACCCTAAAACACAGAAAATATAAAATAAGTAAGGGTCAAGCTATGTAAGAGTCCGCTATTAGCCATTAGCGGACCTTCGGGAGTGGTCATTCGAACTAAATTTAACTTCCCGGCTGTACTATGTTGCGAATTTTACGTATTTTGTAGCCGACATGAATCCGATTTTATCGCATGAACGTGTTCATCTTCTCGATGTCCTTCGCGGGCTCGCGATATTCGGGATGTTTACTGTAAACATGACTGTTGACAGCTTTTGGGCAGACACCTATCGCACCTCGGAGTTGGCATCGCTTGATTTCATTGCACTTGTTTTAGTCGATCTGTTTGCCAAAGGAAAATTTATCACGATTTTTTCGTTCCTGTTTGGCATAGGTTTTTTCGTTCAGATGGAACGAGCCAGTGCACGCGGCGTCAATGCGACAGCGTTCTACATCCGTAGATCAACCGGCCTATTGATCATTGGTGTATTGGGATTGGCTTTTACTCTTAATTCGTGGATACTGGTCGACTATGCAATTTTTGGTCTGGGGTTGCTTTTGTTTCTCAACCGGTCGCCGCGAACGATTTTGATGGCAGGTATCGCATTAATTTTGCTGGCCAATATATTCGGCTGGATTATTCCGGACTATCTCGAACAATTGGAAAACCCGGCGCTGGTTGTCGAACAAACCGCACCGGAGGGCGCTCAACCAACCTCGCCGACGGAAATGTCTGAGGACGCGGTACTGCGGGAGGGCGATTTTCTGCAGATATCGTCTTATGGGCTGCTTCACCTTTGGGAGGCATTCACCGACTGGCGCTACTATGCCAGTGAGTTGCGTCTTCTGGGAATCATGTTGCTCGGTCTTTATGTCGCCCGCCTGGGCGCCGTTTGGGACTCCGATGTCCGCAGGGTTCTGGCCAGGAAGGCTCTGCCATGGTTGATAGCCATAGGCTTTAGCGGGTGTCTGGTCTGGGTAGTAATGGCGGACTTTGGCGTCGGCGACAAGACATCGGCGGTTTACCTGATCCTCCCCAAGATAGCGGCCTGGCCAATTGGTATGCCTATGCTGGGTCTCGGTTACGCGGTGGCAATTGCTTTGCTTATCGAACGTGAAAAATGGCGAAAATGGCTAATGCCAATGGCAGCCGTCGGTCGTATGGCGTTAACCAATTACTTATTTACGGCATTGATTGCTGCGTTTATCGGATTCTCATGGGGGCTGGGTTTGTATGGAAAAATATCGGTATCGCAGAGTCTGCTGCTGGTGCTAATTATTTTTCCAATTCAGGTGTTGGCAAGTCGCTGGTGGATGGCGCGATACGTTTTTGGACCCGCCGAGTGGCTGTGGCGATCGTTCACCTATGGAAAGCTGCAGCCGATGTATCGGACAGATGTGAGGTGACAGCCCGCTTTTAGCCAAAAGGGGAAATTGAAACGGGTGTCAAGTCCCCCGGCATTCCTTAAATTGTCCAACATGCGCTGATGGGATGGACTTCTTATTCATCAAGCAGCCCGGAGAGCCAATGCATCACATTCAGGCAAAATTGAGCATTCTGCGGTGCGCGATGTGCATTGATACCCTCGGGTATGAGCGGAGCGTCTATTTCGCCATCCATGTCATCAAATTGCGCCGTACACATCGCCGCCTCTCCGAGGATTGCGACACGCCCCTGATCCAGTATTCGCGTGGCTCCTTGTAGCCAGCCCGCGGCCGAGAAACGCGAAGCGTCCCCGTTTTCGGTATCTTCGAAATTGAAGGCCAAGGGAGCTATGGATACTGCATTAGGTCCAAATACCATGACCGGTTCCCAGTCATCGGAAGCTAGAAAGGCG
>SMXR01000094.1 GCA_004356215.1 Alphaproteobacteria bacterium
AACATTTTTATCGTCGGCAATCAGGCATTCGCCGCCGTTGCAGGTGTAGGTGTTTTCATCCAAAGCCAGAAAGCTTTCCCCTTTTTTCGCGATTCGCGCCTGAACCGACCCGTTTAATTTGTCAGCGTCGTAAACATGCAACGGCCGCGCCCGGTCATAGGTGACAAAATTAGTGATATCCACAAGCGCTGAAATCGGCCTGAGGCCGATGGCTCTGAGGCGTGCCTTCAGCCAATCCGGGCTTTCGCCATTTTTGACATTTTTGAAATGGCGGCCAACAAAGACTGGACAGGCAGACTCTTCGCCCTTTTTAAAGTTTAATTTCAGTTGAGTTGGGCTTTTGTAGGCACCCTTTACCGGTTTCGGGTTTTTTTCAATCAGGGTGCCCAGCCCGGCGGCGGCCAGGTCGCGGGCAATACCATGAACGCCGAGGCAATCCTGGCGGTTGGGGGTAATGGCAATTTCAATCATCGGATCATCGAGCCCGGCGTATTCAGCAAAGGGCGCACCGATGGGGGCATCAGCGGGCAATTCAATTATACCCTCGTGGTCATCCGAGAGCATTAATTCGGCCTCGGAACACAACATGCCGTTTGATTTCACCCCGCGGATTTCAGTGGGTTTAAGGTCAAGCCCGGTACCGGGGATGTGGGTGCCGGAGGGTGCAAATACCCCTTTCATGCCGGCCTTGGCGTTGGGCGCGCCGCAAACAACCTGGGTTGATTTGCTGCCGTCATAAACCATACACACAGTCAACTTGTCGGCATTGGGGTGCTTTTCGCAGGACGTGACCTCGGCGATAACAAAGGGCTTGAACATCTCGCCCTGGTCAACCACCTTCTCGACCTCAAGGCCAAGCCCGGTCAATTTTTCAGTAATGGTTTCCAGATCAGCCTTGGTGTCCAGGTGGTCCTTGAGCCAATTGAGGGTAAACTTCATCGGCTCAGGCCCCCTGCCAGCGTCGGAATGTCCAAAGCCCGGAAGCCATAATGCCTGAGCCAGCGTAAATCCGAATCGAAGAATGCCCGCAGGTCGGGGGTGCCGTATTTCAACATCGCCAGGCGGTCAATGCCGCACCCAAAAGCAAAACCCTGGTATTTTTTTGGGTCAAGATTGCAGTATTCCAAAACCTTGGGGTGGATCATGCCGCAGCCCAGGATCTCCATCCATTCCTTGCCGGTGCCTATTTTTATCCCAGCTTTGGACCGCTCGCAGCCGACATCAACTTCGGCTGAAGGCTCGGTAAACGGAAAGTACGATGGCCGGAACCGCATTTTGACATCATCAACCTCAAAAAAGGCCTTCACAAAGGCTTCAATGGTGCCTTTCAGGTGTCCCATGGTTGTAAATTCATCGACCACCAGCCCCTCGAGCTGGTGAAACATCGGGGTATGGGTGGCATCCGAATCAGATCGGAAGGTGCGTCCGGGGGCAATAATCCGGATCGGCGGCTTTTCCGAAAGCATGGTACGGATTTGCACCGGTGATGTGTGGGTGCGCAACAGTTTGCGCGCGCCATCGGTGCCCGGTTTCAGGTAAAATGTATCGTGCATTTGCCGCGCCGGGTGTTCCGGCGGAATATTGAGCGCGGTAAAATTATGAAAATCGTCTTCAATATGCGGGCCTTCGGCAATTTTGAAATCCATCGCCGTAAAAATTTCCATCAGTTCTTCCAAAACCTGGGTCACCGGATGGATGCGGCCTTCGCTGGCGGGCTCTGGCGGCAGCGTGACGTCAAGATGGTCTTGTTCAAGCTGGGCATTTAGCGCCTTAGTCTCCAGCGCGTTCTTTTTTTCCTGTAGGCGGGCATTAACTTCCCCTTTAAGCTGGTTCAGGGCCGCCCCGAAGGTCTTTTTTTGTTCTGGCCCCAAAGCGCCAAGTTCTTTCATCAATGCAGTGATGTGGCCTTTTTTGCCAAGGGCTGATATGCGCAGGGTTTCAAGTGCGTCGGGGGTTTTTGCCGCCGCAATTTCGCTCAGGATTTCGGCCTTTAATTTGTCCAGATTTTGCATGGTTTGGATTCCCCGTTGCCCCAGCCAATACTAAAACAAAAGGGGCCCTTGAATGGAAGCCCCTTTAGCTGTCTTTGTCGAATTTAAATGCGTTTTAAGCGGATGCCTTGGCAACGGCGTCCTTGGCGTGATCCACCAGGGTTTTAAAAGCGTTTTCGTTGTGAACCGCCAAATCAGCCAGAACTTTACGGTCAACTTCGATGTTAGCCAGCTTCAGGCCGTGAACAAACTTGCCGTAGGTCATGCCGTACTGGCGGGTGCCGGCGTTGATGCGCTGGATCCACAATGCCCGGAAATTCCGTTTTTTGTTGCGGCGATCGCGATAAGCGTATTGCCCGGCCTTCTCGACGGCTTGTTTGGCGATGCGAATGGTATTTTTGCGCCGGCCCCGGTAGCCCTTGGCCTTTTTCAAAACTTTTTTATGTTTGGCGTGCGATGTGACGCCTCTTTTAATGCGTGCCATGATCTATCTTCCTCTCTTTAAGCGTACGGAATGAATTTTTTAACGATTTTTGCGTCCGCAGGGGAAAGTGCCCTGGTTCCGCGTTTATTCCTGATCTGCTTGTTGGAGCGTTTGATCATGCCGTGCTGTTTGCCGGACTGGGCGGCCATAACTTTGCCCGTAGCCGTCAATTTAAAGCGCTTTTTAGCGCCTGATTTGGTCTTGAGTTTGGGCATTTTGCATTCCTTCTTTTTATGTTTATCTCGGATGCTTAGGGACCCTCACGGCATGCCCTTACGCCGGGTTGTCCTGATATGCCCGCGCTTATAGCGAGAAGCCCGGGGGTGTGCAAGTTTTTCTTTTAATCTGGGCCAAAACCTTATTTAGGCACCAGCACCATGGTCATCTGGCGGCCTTCGGTTTTGGGGTGGGATTCCACTTTGGCGACCTCGGCGGTATCTTCCTGAACCCTTTTCAGGACATCCATTCCCAGCTCCTGGTGCGCCATTTCGCGGCCGCGGAAGCGGATGGTGAATTTCACTTTGTCGCCAGCATCAATAAAACGGTGGAAAGCTTTCAGCTTCACGTCATAATCATGGACGTCAATGTTGGGACGCATTTTGAGCTCTTTGACCGACTGAACCTTTTGCTTTTTTCGCGCGGCGTTGGCCTTTTTCTGGGCCTCAAATTTGAACTTGCCAAAATCCAGGATTTTACAAACCGGCGGATCGACGTTGGGAGAGACCTCAACCAAATCCAAACCGACCTCACGCGCCATGTCGCGGGCCTTTTCTGTATCTACTATTCCGTGATTTTCGCCATCTTGATCGATCAGTCTGATCTGATCGTTGGTGATAAGTTCATTTGCGCGCGGCCCTTTTTTAACCGGGGGCCTGAAAGGTTGTCTAGCGATGAAAAAGTCTCCTTGTTGTTGTTAACGATATCGTCCCAAAAGCTTTAAAAAGCGGTCTGCACTCTAACCCCGTTGCTTAAGAAAATCCAGCCTTCTAACATTTTATGGGAAAAATGCCGCATGGATTAACCGGGGATTCTGGCGTCTTTAACCAACCCCTGAATGGCATCTTCTAGAGCGATGGTTTCTTGTTTTTCCAATCCCAAACGGCGGATCGAAACAGTACCCGCTTCGGTTTCGCGCTTGCCAATAACAAAAATGACCGGGGTTTTGGCCACCGAATGTTCGCGCACCTTGTAATTAATTTTCTCATTGCGCAAATCAAGCCGGGCCCGCAAGCCGGCGTCCCGCAGCGCGGCATAGGCCTTTTTGGCGAAGGCATCCCCTTCGTGGGTAATGGTGGCAACCACCACCTGAACCGGGGCCATCCAAAACGGAAAATGGCCGGCATAATGTTCGATTAAAATTCCAATAAACCGTTCGAAAGAACCAAGAATAGCCCGGTGCAGCATAACGACCCGGTGTTTTTGCCCGTCTTCGGCAATATAATTGGCATTGAGCCGCTCAGGCAGGACAAAATCTACCTGCCAGGTACCACATTGCCACTTGCGGCCGATGACATCCTTCAGGATAAAATCAAGTTTGGGGCCATAAAAAGCGCCGTCACCGGGGTTGACGGTATAATCCAGGCCAGTGGCTTTAACCGCCTCCAGCAGGGCCGCCTCGGCCTGATCCCAAACCTCATCGCTGCCAGCCCGCACCGCTGGCCGGTCTGAAAATTCTATGAAAACCTCTTCAAAGCCCAAATCCTTGTAAATGCCTTTCAGCAAGTCGCAGAAAATCTTGGTCTCGGAAATAATCTGGTCAGGCCGGCAAAAGATGTGGGCATCGTCCATGATGAATGAGCGCACCCGCATCAGGCCATGCAAGGCACCCGAAGGTTCATTGCGATGACAACTTCCAAACTCTGCAAGCCTTATGGGCAACTCACGGTAACTATGGATTGTCTGGTTATAAATCTGGACATGGCAGGGACAATTCATTGGTTTGACGGCCAACTGGGTATCATCCGCCTCCAAGGTGTACATATTTTCCCCGAACTTGTCCCAGTGCCCCGATTTTTCCCAGAACGCCCGATCCAGAAGTTGCGGGGTATGAACTTCCCTGTAATCTGCTTTTTCGAGCTTATTACGCAAATAGGTTTGCAGCATCCGGAATATAGTCCAGCCATTTTCATGCCAAAACGGCATTCCCGGGGCGTCCTCCTGGAAATGGAACAAGTGCATTTGCTTGCCGATTTTCCGGTGGTCGCGCCTTTCGGCTTCTTCAAGCCGGTGCAGATACGCCGCCAGGTCTTTTTTATCGGCCCAGCAGGTGCCGTAAATCCGCGTCAGCATTTCATTGTTGGAATCGCCGCGCCAATAAGCGCCGGCCACCTTCATCAGCTTGAAATTGGTGCCAAGCTTGCCGGTTGATGGCAAATGCGGGCCACGGCACAGATCGATAAAATCGCCCTGGCGGTACAGGCTGATCACTTCGTCTCCGGGAAGGTCGGAAATAATTTCTGCTTTGTAAATTTCGCCCTGGTCCTTGAAAAACTTGATCGCTTTTTTGCGCTCCCATTCCTCGCGGCTAATCGCCTCGTCGCGTTTTACAATCTCGCGCATGCGCGCTTCGATTTTTGGAAGATCGTCGAGGGTAAACGGCTCGGGCCGGGAAAAATCATAAAAGAAGCCATCCTCGATCACCGGGCCGATGGTGATCTGGGTTTCGGGATACAGCTCTTTGACGGCCTCGGCCATGACGTGGGCGGCATCGTGGCGCAGCAGCTCTAGCGCCTCGTCGCTTTTAGCGGTGATAATGGAAACCTTGGCATCGGTTTCAATGAGGGTAGCCAGGTCCGCCATTTCACCATCAATGGAAATAGCCAGGGCTGCCTTGGCGAGGCCGGGGCCGATTGTGGCCGCCAGCTCCGCCCCTGAAAGCGGCGCATCAAAGGCTTTTACGCTGCCATCGGGCAGGGTAATTTTAACGCCTTTGGAAGGTTTTTTGGTCGTCTTCTTACTGGCAGTCATGTTTTTTCCTCATAAGCGGGAAGTAAAGGCG
>SMXR01000095.1 GCA_004356215.1 Alphaproteobacteria bacterium
GAATCAATCGGGATTGAGAAAATCAGCGCTCAAACAGCAAAGCTTTTGTTTGCCGAGTTGGAAATAATGATGGCCGATGAAAAAAATCATCAAGCGTATTACGAAGGGGCCTATGAGCGCTTGATCGAAAAAGACGTGGCTTTTTATGCTTTGGATATTTCCGGGTTAAAATGGTCCGAAATTGACACCAAGGAAGATTTCGCCCGAGCCCAAGAAATATTTATTCCCAGGCAGGAAAATTCTGAACCTGGTTAATAGCAAGCCTGAACCGGGGGTCGTGGGTTCAAGTCCCGCCGGGCGCACCAATCTTAAGTCAAATACTCTTCCAAAGCTTTCTTTTTATGCTTCCAGTCGGGCATGAGTTCGCCCAGAAGCGCCTTGAAACCCTTGCCGTGGTTCATGTGTTCCAAGTGGCACAGTTCGTGGATAATAACGTAATCCAAAAGCTCGGTTGGCGCGCGCACCAGCTTGATGTTGAGCGTCATCACCCCTTTGGTATGGAGATTGCCCCATTGGCGCTTCATCCAGCGCAGCTTAAGCGATGGTTTTTTATATCCCTTCCCCGCCAGCTTTTCTTCCATCAGCGGAAACAGGGCACTAAGCCGATCCTCGAACAGGGTTTCGGCCTCAGCCTTGTACCAGGCCTTCAGCAGCCGTTCGGTTCGCTGGCGATCGCCGGGATCGGGGGTTGTGATGAAAAACCCACCGTCTTCAAGGGTGACCCCGCCGCGCCTGGCCCGGGTTAATTTCAGGGGATATTTCTGGCCGATAAAAAGATGTTTTTCACCGTCCTGATAGGTGAGCGGCCGGGTTTTGCGCGCTTTGAATTTTTTCTGGTGGGTTTCAATCCAGCGCGCCTTTTTTGCAATCCAGGCTTCGATCTCGGAAAGCGGCATAGGGCTGGGGGCGCGGACCACAAGGGTGGCATCGCTTTTTACATGCATCGCCAATGTCCGGCGCGCGCTTCGCACCAGATCGTATTCAAAGTCCCCGAAGGTTTCCTGCGAGACCGTTTTTTCAGTTTTTCTTTTGGTTTTCCAAAACATGCCAGAAATTACTTTACCCAAACCTGGCACCGCTGCAAAGAGGCCATTGACCGGCTTTCTTTTTAAATGGGTTATGTGTAGACTCTTGGCCATGACCAAAAAAAGGAAAGGTCAAATAATGAAAAAAGGTCTTGCTGTATTTTGCCTGCCGGTTCTTTTTTTTATCGGGTCGGCGACAGCCCAAACTCCGCAGCTTTATGAAAAATTTGAAAATTGGGATGTTTATTTGACGAATACCGCCGCCGGTGAGTTTGATGTTTGTATGGCAACCCGGAATTATCCCAATAAAGAGATGCTTATTTTTTATACCGACGGCAATACCTTCACCATGGGCCTCCTCTTGGAACGCTGGCAGCTGGATGCAACGGAAAGCTACGATGTCAGCATCCAAATTGATAATGGTGCCCCGATCGCTACAAAGGCTTTGGCAGGGGATGATAAAAAATCGGTCTTTATAGAATTGGAACTTACCCCCTATATGATGGACTTTGTCCGCGGCACAAATTTTTTCCTGAACACCAAAGCCGGCAGCCTGAAGTTTAATATAACCGGGGCCGCTTTAGCCCTAAACCGCATGGCCGCGTGCGCGCTTGAGAATATGCCCGAAGAGGCCCCCTGACTTTACCCTAAAATTTGCCTTAAAAATTATTGCTTTTGGTATCGTTGAGGTTTGACTCTTCGAATTCCCCAGTTATAGTTTCCCCTGACTTAGGAAAGTTTACGTATTCATCAGGGGGACTTATGACCGCTTACCTTAACCGGGCCCCGGGTCCGGGATTGTTTGTTTTGGCAAGTTTTGTGCTTGCACTTTTTTTCATTTCTCCCGTTGCCACCCACGCGGAGGTAAACGAGAATTATTTTGAAGGCCTTGAGTACCGGCTTGTCGGCCCGTTCCGTGGCGGCCGTGTGACCGCAGTTGCCGGCGATCCAGCCAATCCCCTGACGTTTTATATGGGCGCCACCGGCGGCGGGGTTTGGGTCACCCATAATGCCGGCCAGACCTGGGATAATATTTCCGATGGCCAGATCGGTGTCGGCTCAATCGGCGCCATTGCCGTTGCCCCAAGCGATTCCAATGTTATTTACATGGGCACCGGTTCTGCCGGTATTCGCGGCGTCTCGGCCTCAGCGGGCGATGGCATGTACCGGTCAACCGATGCAGGCCAGACCTGGAGCCATATTGGCCTTCCCGCCTCGCGCCAGATAGCCGCGATCGTTGTTCATCCCAGCAATCCTGACCTGCTTTATGTCGCGGTCCAGGGATCGTCCTGGGTGCCGACTGAAGAACGCGGTATTTACCGCTCCAGCGATGGTGGCGAGAGTTGGGAGCGGGTTCTTTTTGTAAATGACACCGCTGGTGCGTCAGACGTGGTCCTGGATATCAACAACCCCCGGGTTTTATATGCATCGATGTGGGATCATGAGCGCGAGCCCTGGCACATTCGCTCTGGCGGCGATGGCTCTGGCATCCATAAATCCACCGATAGCGGCACCACCTGGGAAAAACTTGGCGGTGGGCTGCCTGATTTTATCGGCAAAAGCGGTGTCGCTGTTTCCCCGGCAAATTCGGCCCGGGTCTGGGCCGTGGTTGAGGCCGAGGGCGAAGAAGGCGGTCTCTATAGGTCTGACGATGGCGGCAAAAGCTTTACATTGATTAACGGCGACCGGCGGCTGCATTCACGGTCGTGGTATTACATGCACGTTTTTGCCGATCCCGGGGATGAAAACACGGTCTATATCATGCATTCGGGGGCGTTTAAATCGATCGACGGCGGCAAAACCATGGAGGGTTTTGCCGAGGCGGTTCACGGCGATCATCACGCGCTTTGGGTTAATCCCGACGATACCGACATTATCATCAACGGCAACGATGGCGGCGCCACGGTCACGCTGGATGGCGGCACCACCTGGTCAACCCAGTACAACCAGCCAACCGCCCAGATCTACCGCGTTAATTCCGACCACCAGTACCCTTATGTGATTTACGGCGGCCAGCAGGATAACACCACCGTGGCGATCAATAGCCGCGGCCGCGATGGCGGCATCGGCCCCGAAGATTTTCACGCCGTGGGCGGCTGCGAAAGCGGTCATGTCGGCTTTGATCCCGATAACGTGCGGTATATTTACGCCGGCTGTTATCTTGGCAATATTTCCGAATACGATGAAGCGACAGGTACCGAACGTGCCATCAATCTTGACCCGACCTTCGGTTTTGGCGTATCGCCCCGCGACCGAGGTTACCGGTTCAACTGGAATGCGCCGATTTTGGTCTCAAGGCACGACACCAGTGTCATTTATTATGCTGGCAATGTTTTGTTCCGTTCCGATGACCGGGCCCAGACCTGGATAGCGATCAGCCCCGACTTGACCCGCGATGAAGATGAAAAACAGGGTGCCATGGGCGGCCCGATTACCAACGAGATTACCGAAAATTATAACACTTTACTGGCGGTCGCTGAATCGCCCCATGATGCGGATGTGATCTGGGCCGGCAGCGATGATGGCCTTATCCACATCACCCGCGATGGCGGCGCCACCTGGGATGATGTCACGCCGCGGCGGCTTGGCGAAGCGATGATCAATTCCATCGAAGTCTCGCCCCACAATCCCGGCACCGCGTATGTCGCGGTGACCAAGTTCAAGCACAACGACTGGACCCCTTATATTTACAAGACCACCGATTACGGGCGGCGCTGGACCAATATCGCCGATGGCATCAAGGACACCGCCTTTGTCCGTGTCGTGCGCGAAGACCCGGTGCGCGAGGGCCTGCTGTTCGCCGGCACCGAGCTTGGGGTTTTTGTCTCGTTTGACGACGGCGAAAGCTGGCAACCATTCCAGAACAACCTGCCCGCGGTTCCGGTCACCGATTTGATGATCAACGGCGCAGATCTGGTTCTATCCACCCAGGGCCGTTCGTTCTGGGTCATGGATGACTTCTCGCCGTTGCGCGAAATTGGCGATATTGATGGGGATTTTCAATTGTTTGCCCCTGAAGTGGCAACATTTTTAAATACTATTTCAAATGTCTCCCCTGATGATGTGCCTAACCCCGAAGCAGGTGCCAGGGTTGATTTTTATGTCGCCGATGCCGAGGCGGCGGGGCAGCTTACCCTGGAAATTCTTGACGCCGACGGCAACCGCGTACGCGCCTTTCGCTCAAAGGGTGAAGAGGAAGCCACCGACAAAAATAGTGATGATGAGGATTACGGCGAACTGGAAGTGGCGGATGGCCTTAATAGGTTTATCTGGGACTTTACCACCGAGCCGCTGGAAGATTTGGAAGGTTTTTTCTCTTACGCAGCTTTTATCGGCACCCCGAATGTTTTGCCCGGCGAATATACCGTACGGCTGTCAAACGCAGACAGCTTCCAGGAACAAGTGCTGGTTATCCGTGATGATCCAACGGCCCCGGATACCACCGCCGGGCGCGCTGAAATTGCGGCTATTACGGCTGATCTGTTGGGCAAAATTAACCAGCTTCACACTTCAATAGCCGACCTTAAGCTGGTGAAAAGCCAGGTCGAGGCGAAAATGGGCCTGAAAGATGATATCGATTTTCCTGAAGAGTTAACCGAAGCCGGCAAAACCCTGAGTGAAAATATCGATACCTGGATCAAGACCCTGATCAGCCCTGAACGCAAGTTCTTCCAGGATGCCTTGAACTGGCAGGACCAATATCTGGATGATTTGCATATTACCTTTGGCACCTTCCATTCTGCGATCCCGCCGGTAACCCGCACCCATGTCGAGAAATACGAGGAACTGGTGGCCGGGTGGCCGGAGGTTATTGGCGAACGTGACCGTATCATTTCCGAGGATTTGGGTAATTTTAATGCCCTTTATGCCGACCTTGACCTGCCCGCGATCCTGATGCCGGGAGAAACCGCTGAGGAAGAGGAAGAAACCACAGAAGAAACTGAAGAAGAAACTGAAGAAGAAACTGAAGAAGAAACCACAGAACCAACCAAAGAAGGTGAGGAACAATAAAATGAGCACGGCAAAAAGATTAAAAAAATACCTAAGAGTCACAGCGCTTGCCGGGGTAAGCCTGTTTGCATTTACGGCAACAGCAGAAATGGATTCATCCCTGTTTGAAGGCCTGGAGGCCAGGTCGATTGGCCCCGCAGGCATGTCCGGGCGCATTTCCATCGTCGATGTCGTGGCCAGCGATACCAACATCATTTTTGTCGGCTCGGCCACCGGCGGGGTTTGGCGCTCGACCGATGGCGCGCTGACTTTTAGCCCGGTTTTCGATGACCAGGATGTCGCCTCAATTGGCGCGCTGGCGATCAACCAGCAGAACCCGGATATTATCTGGGTCGGTTCTGGCGAAGGTAACCCCAGGGGTTCAACATCCATTGGCGGCGGAATTTATAAATCGATCGACGGCGGTGATACCTGGACCAAAGTGGGCCTGGCAAATTCGGAACGGATAAACTGGATTGAGCTGGACCCGACCAACCCCGATGTGGCCTATGTCGCAGCCCTTGGCACCCTTTGGGGGCCGAATTCCGAACGCGGCCTCTATAAGACAACCGACGGCGGCAAGACCTGGGACCGGATCTTGTATGTTGATGAAACCACCGGGGCCACC
>SMXR01000096.1 GCA_004356215.1 Alphaproteobacteria bacterium
CGAATAATCGACCTTTGAATCGTAAATAAAGTAGGCTTCGTAGCCCAGTTTTTCAAGAAACGCGGCGATCTTTTTCACACTTCCCTTAAACAAAATATCCTGGGATTCTATGATGAAGGAAGGGTGGTGTTTGGCTATTAATTTTTTACCGCCCTTGAGGACACTGAACTCATGGCCCTCGACATCGATTTTAATAAACCCGACATCTTCGTTTACTACATCATCAAGTTTTTCAAGTTTTACCGTAATTTCCTGGATGCTTTTTATGTTTTCATAGGGCAGCAGGTTGGCATCTTCTATTGTCGAACGGCCATATTTGGGAAAGCCAAAAGACTGGATCGGGATGCGAATAACGCTGCTTCCCCTGGTTTCCGAAAGGGCATAGTTTTCGATTTGCAGCTTGGGGTCTTTGCCCATCGATTTCACAATTAACTGATATAATTCGGGGATCGGCTCAAAGGCGATAACTTTTTTGGAAAGCGGCAGCAAACGATAGGAAAACATCCCCACTTTGGCGCCGACATCGAGGCTGGTTTTTGTTTTATCGCACAGCAGTCCGAGAAGCTTCATTTCTTCTTCGACGCCGCCCCCGGTGGTCCGGTTTATAAAAAATACCAGTCTGGGAAAGTGTTTGTAAAAAAACATCAGATTGAACATTAATTTTTTCCGCACCATTTTTATATGTGAAGGATTTTTGCCGAGGTCATTTAGCACAGACCGACCTAAAAAGAACAGGAAATAAAGGGCTCAAAAAAATAAAAATTAAATCTGGTCAAAATCATGATCGGGAGTAAGCGGCACCGGTTTTTTGCCCGTCCTTAAATAGGCTACGAATTCGCGGTCTTCGCGGCTGGGTTTTAAAATCCAGAATATTGCAACATAAACCGCAACCCCAAGGGCAATCCCCGCCAGCACCAGAATTCCGGATTTAAGGCTTACCACCTGATTGGCATAATGAATGGCAAAATAGGCAATGACCCCGGCCGCGATCGGCTTCAGGTAGCCGGCGCGGACCAGGCTGATGTGAAATATGTTCCATATCGCCACCAGCCGCATGGAATTCAAAAAGGTAATGGCTATGGCGAACGACATCGCCGCCCCGACCATGCCATATTGCGGGATCAGGAAGTAAAGACCAATGATATGGGCAGAAAACCCGGTGGCGGTCAGCATAAGGTTCAGCCCCGGGCGTTTGAACACAAAGGGCAGCTCGGCGCTGGCGAACGTGCCCTCGATGGCTTCGGCGGCAAGGACGATGACCAGCGCCAGCCCGCCGGCAGCAAACCCCTGGCCAATCAGCCCGAGCAGAGGACCGGCATAAAACGCCATCAGCGCCAATTCCAGGCACAAAATGGTCAGGATCCAGCGGCAAACCTGTGAAAGCTGTTGCCCGGCATCGGCGATACTGCGCCGGTTCATGGTTTGATTGACCACCGGGGACAGGATCGGGTCAAACACGTGGCGGGTTTTCTGCAACACCGTTGCCAAATTCTGGATGCCGTAATAAATCCCGACGGTGAAATCGGGCGTAAGAAAACTCAAGGCAATAATATCGGCGCGGCGAAAAGCCAGACCGATGGCATCGACCAGCGCGGTCGGACCGCTGAAAGCGGTAATCCGCTTCATAAAAGAAAACTCGATTTTTGACGTCAGCAATTTTTTTAAGGAGTATTCCTGGGAAAAGCCCCACAATGCGAACAGTGAAGCCGCCAAAAGTGCTGTCATGTAGGCCAAAAGCAGTCCCGATTCCAACACCCCCAAAAAATAAAAGGTAATCGTGGCCAGGGCTATGGTCCAGGGCTCAACCAGGGACCGGGCATAAACTTCATAGCGGACGATGCGCTTGAAGCGGATGGCGGTCAGCAAAACCTCCATGAGAGCCATAAAAGGGATTATAAAGGCGAAAAGCGGGTAAAGCGGGGTTTTCATGTTAAGCCCGACAAAATCCCACACCAGCGCCAAGCCTATGGCCAGCGCGGTAGCAATAATCAAGGTGAAGGTCAGGGCCGTCAGGATTAAATTGTACTGGCTGCTTTCATCCCGCTTTTCTTTTCCGAGGATTTCCAGCAAGGAACGCCGGAACCCGAAGGTCCCGAGCATCACCAGAATTTCAATCACGGCGATTACCGAAGCCAGTTCACCCAACCGCGCGGCGCCGTAAAAATTTCCCGCGAAAAAGAGGAAAAGAACCCGGGCGCCAATGCGCCCGGCATATCCTGCCAATAAGGCCGCGGCGCCTTTAAGGACATCGGTCAAATCCTTGAATTTTTGTTCAATCAGAGGCGATTTCACGTAAGGCTTCCCTGCATTTAGGGTGGCAAAAAAAGAAGAGATAACGCGTCCAATCCTTTATGCCACACGCCGCAGGCCTAACATGAGTATGAAAAGAAAACTACTGAATTAGCCCTTGGCATTATTTTTTCATTTCGTTTCCCGCTTGAAATAAAACCCTAAATAGTGGCAGGCTACCCCACCTGTGGCGAGATAAAGGATGTGGGAGATGATTTGCCATGAAGTTTTTATCGTTTTTACTGCTTTTCTTCGGATTGGGGCTGGTGGTGTCACCATCAGCTGAAACCCCTACAGGGGAAAACAAGGGCGGCGACCGGGTCATCGGTGAACCCTATGCCTCAAGAAGTGTGGTTTTGGGCAAAAACGGCATGGTGGCAACCAGCCACCCCCTGGCCAGCCAGATTGCCATTGATATCCTGAAATCCGGGGGTAATGCGGTCGATGCCGCGATTGCCGCCAACGCCGCTCTGGGTTTGATGGAGCCCACCGGCAATGGCATCGGCGGTGACCTGTTTGCGATCGTCTGGGACCCTTATTCAGGTCAGCTTTACGGCCTCAATGCCTCGGGCCGGGCACCCCGGGGCCAAAGCCTGAAAGAGCTGAAAAAACGGATCGGCGAAGACGCCACTGAAATCCCCAATTTCGGATCCTTGAGTGTTTCGGTGCCGGGGGCCGTCGATGGCTGGTTCGAATTGCATGAAAAATTTGGCACCAAACCGATGTCGGAAATTCTTGAACCGGCGATTACCTATGCCCGCGAAGGGTTTCCGGTCACCCAGGTGGTGGCTTTCTATATGAGCGGCTACAAGGAACGCTATGGCCGCCTCCACGCCACCGGGGAAATTGAGGAAATCGAGAATTTTTCCAACACATATCTGATCGATGGTCAAACCCCGGTGGAAGGCCAGATGTTCAAGAACCCGGATCTGGCCAATACCCTTGAGCTGATCGGGCGCCAGGGCCGCGATGCGTTTTACAAGGGGGAGATTGCCGACGTTATTGATGACTATATGAAACGGATCGGCGGACCGCTCAGGAAAAAAGACTTTTCCAAGCATAAATCCGAGTGGGTCGAGCCGGTCTCGGTAAACTACCGCGGCTATGATATTTATGAGCTGCCGCTCAACAGCCAGGGCATCGCCGCGCTACAGATGCTGAATATTCTGGAAGGGTTTGATCTTGCCGCAATGGGCCTGAATTCGGCGGATTACTTGCATGTCCAGGCCGAGGCCAAGAAACTGGCATTTGCAGACCGCGCCCGGTTTTATGCCGATCCGGAGTATTATGACGTCAATATTGATTATCTTTTGTCCAAGAAATACGCTGCCCAGCGCCGCGAGATGATCGATATGACGACCGCCGCCAGCGAGGTTGATCATGGCGATCCCAAGCTGATCGAGGGCGATACCATTTACCTGGCCATTGCCGATAAGGACGGCATGATGGTGTCATTAATCCAGTCGAATTACCGCGGCATGGGCTCCGGCCTGGTGCCCGATGGCCTTGGCTTTATCCTGCAGGATCGCGGCGCCCTTTTTAGCCTCGATGAAAACCACCCCAACGTCTATGCCCCCGGCAAGCGTCCGTTTCACACTATTATTCCGGCTTTTATGATGAAAGATGGGGTTCCGGTCATGAGCTTTGGTGTTATGGGCGGTGGCATGCAGCCCCAGGCCCATGCCCAGATTGTAATCAACCTTCTCGATTTTGGCCTGAACCTCCAGGAGGCTGGTGATGTTGCCCGTTACCATCATAAAGGCTCGCCCGAGCCCTATATCCTCGACGGCCGCATGACCGGTGGTGGCATTTTGGAGGTTGAATCGGGGATTAGCGCCGAGGTGGTGGCGGAACTACGGCGCCGCGGCCATGTCGTTGAATATGCCATCGGGCCGTTTGGTGGCTACCAGGCGATCTGGCGCGATCCTGAAACCGGGGTCTATTATGGCGCCAGCGAAATGCGTAAAGACGGCGCCGCGATCGGCTATTAAAAGTTACCGCTGGTTGATCGCCGTGGCGGCGTTTTCCATCAAAATGGCTGCTTTTCCAAGGGTTTGGTGATTGTCCGCGCTGAGATTTTCCAGCGCGGTGGTCAACGCCATCAGGCGGTTGACGCGCCCCCGCTCGAACAACGTCTTGCCCTTGGGCGAGATCGAAATGAACGACGACCTGCCATCATCCTCAGAACGTTCGCGCAGCACCAGTTGGTCACGAACCATGTCCTTAATGAGGCGCGAGGCGGTCGGCAGCTTGACCCCCTCGGCGGCGGCCAGCTGGCTGATGGTAATCGGCCCCATGAAGTAGAGTACCGAGAGCGCGGATAGCCGCGCCGGGCTGATGCCGAGCACTTTGTCCTTGCCGCGCAGGGCCCTCAAGAGGTGGATGGCGGCTGAATGGATTTGGTCGGCGACGTCTTCGGGGTCTATGGCGCCATCCCCGGGCTTGGCGGCGGGAGGTGGTGATTGGGTGGCTTGACTCATGGGTACAAATCCATATAATTAGGTTAGCTAACAAAAGTAATAAGATTTTTCATTAGCTAAGGAAAGTATATAGCAGGAATTTGTGGTTCAGGCAAGAATTTAGGGTGAATTTTTGGAATAATCGAAGATTTTGGAAAAAGCGGAGGAAAAAATGACGGATATAACCACAGATATAACCATTGGCGCGATAAAACAGATTGCCCTGGCGGTCAAAGACCTCGAGGTGTCGGTGAAATTCTATGAAAAAACCCTTGGCTTGCCGCTTTTGTTCAAGGCCGATCCGGGTATGGCGTTTTTTGATGTTGCCGGCACCCGCCTGATGCTCAGCCAGGCCGGGGATGTCCCCCTCGGCGGGCCAATTTTGTATTTTTCCACTGAAAACATCGACGCCACTTATGCCGGGCTGACCAAAGCGGAAGCTGAGACCATCCGCGCCCCCCTGGTGACCCACAAAACCGAGGCTTCTGAACTCTGGCTGGCCTTTTTCAAGGATCCCGACGGTCACACCTTGGCATTGATGGAGGAAAAGGCACTCTAGTTTGGGGGATGAATTAAAACCCCTCTTCACCGATCAGCGGGACAAAGGCGACACCGCCGAGGTCTTCTTCAAAAAAATTATCTTGATTGCTGCGGGTGATTTTTACCAGCCGTTGGTAAAACGGGTTTTCCCCGATCGGGATGACCAGGCGCCCGCCCACCTTCAATTGTGATTTCAAGGTCGCCGGCGGCCTGGGTCCGGCGGCGGTGGCGACAATGGCGTCGAACGGCGCCCCGCCTTTATGCCCCTTGGTGCCATCACCATGGATAACGTGAATATTCCTGTAGGGTTTGAGGGTTTTTATTGCGGCGGTGGCCAGCGGCTGGTGGCGTTCGATGGTGAAAACCTCGCCGGCAATCTCACCGAGGATGGCGGCGGCATAGCCCGAGCCGGTGCCGATCTCAAGCACCTTTTCACCGCCCTTCAGCGCTAAAGCCTGGGTCATGAAGGCCACCATAAAGGGCTGCGAGATGGTCTGGCCCTCGGCAATCGGCAACGGCCGGTCATCGTAGGCCATGTCGCGCCATTTTTCCGGGATGAAATCCTCGCGTCTGACCTTGGCCATGGCGCCAAGTACCAAATCATTATGGATGCCGCGGGCTTTAAGGTGGGCATCAATCATGTTCTGGCGAAGGCGTTCAAGATCAACCATGGCCTTAAAGATACAGTGTCAAATGGGTTCTATAAAGAGGGCTTACCTGATGAACCTGAACTCGGGTTCTTTTTTCTCTCCAACGCCAAGTTTGGCGGCGGGCTTTTAATCCTTGGCCTGTGGTTGCTGCTGGTGGCGGTCATTGTGCATACCAGAAAGAAAAAAGCCTAAGCTTTTCCCAACCCTCAAGATTTGATTGATTTTTACCGGGAATCCTGTTTGGGTTCCCATGGTCGATTTGAATGTAGGGTGAAGGGGTGCTGATGAATAAGAAAACTAGCACAAATTTTGATATCTTCATGGCCTGGCTGATCAGAACCAATCCGGGTCAAAAAGAATTTCACCAGGCCGTTCGAGAGGTCGCCGAACACATCTTCCCCTACATTGAAGACAAACCGGTTTACCAAGAAATGCGTATTATGGAACGCCTCAGTGAGCCCGACCGGGTGATTTCATTCCGGGTCTGTTGGGAAGATAAAGATGGCAACATCAACATCAATCGCGGCTACCGGATCCAGAACAACAACGCCATCGGCCCTTATAAGGGCGGGGTTCGGTTTCATCCCAGCGTCAATCTCAGCATCCTGAAATTTTTGGCGTTCGAGCAAACCTTCAAAAATTCGCTGACCGGTTTGCCCATGGGCGGCGCCAAGGGCGGCTCTGATTTTAACCCCAAGGGAAAAACAGACCGCGAAGTGATGCGTTTTTGCCAGGCCTTTATGTCTGAGCTGGCCGCCCACATTGGCCATGACAAGGACGTCCCCGCCGGCGACATCGGGGTTGGCCCCCGCGAGATTGGCTACTTGTTCGGCCAATACAAACGCCTCACCCATGAATTTACCGGCGTTTTGACCGGCAAGGGCATGGAATACGGTGGCAGCCATGGGCGTATCGAGGCCACCGGCTATGGCACGGTCTATTTCCTTGAGGATATGCTGAAACACCAAGGCAAATCCCCTAAAGGCAAAACTTGCGTCATTTCCGGCTCGGGCAATGTTGCCCAGTACGCCTGTGAAAAGGCCATCCAGCTCGGCGCCAAGGTGGTGACCCTGTCGGATTCGAACGGCTTTATTTATGACAAGGACGGCGTCACCCAGGAAAAACTTGAGTTCGTCAAAGAGCTCAAGGAAGTCAAACGCGGCCGGATTTCCGATTACGCCAAAAAGTTCGGGGCTGAGTTTTACCAGGGCAAGCGGCCGTGGGGCGTGCCCTGCGATATTGCCCTGCCCTGTGCGACCCAGAATGAAATTTCCGGCGATGAAGCCAAAACCTTGTTGAAGAATGGCCTTATCGCCGTCTCGGAGGGGGCCAACATGCCGACCAGTCTCGAAGGCATCCGCACCTTCCAGAAGGCAAAAATCCTGTTTGCACCGTCAAAGGCCGCCAACGCCGGCGGGGTTGCCATATCCGGCCTTGAGATGAGCCAGAACCGCGCCAGGCTGACCTGGAAAGCCGAGGAGCTGCAGAAGCATTTGCGCCGGATCATGACCGAGGTTCATTCAAAATGCCTCAAATACGGCGAGGAAAAAGGCGGCCACGTCAATTACCTCAAGGGCGCCAACATCGGCGGTTTCAAAAAAGTCGCCGATGCCATGCTGGCCTATGGCGTGGTTTAGTGGTTATTCAATTCCAAAGAAAACAAGGAAACTAAAATGAAACAAACACTCCTGACCAACGGGATAATTGCAATCTGTTTAACTTTAGGACTGGCGGCCTGTGAGGCCCCGGACCCAATAACCCAAGTTATTGAAAAAAATAC
>SMXR01000097.1 GCA_004356215.1 Alphaproteobacteria bacterium
ATGACCGCTTCCATGAAACGCGGCAATACTCTTGTTATGCGGGCCACTTCAGCGCGCGGCACCAATACTTCATACCGGTTTTCGCTTGCCGGATTTACCGCCGCCTATAACGCTATATCGGCTGCGTGCGCCTGATATGTCGCTTCCCTTGCCAGGCTCAATCGACCCCATCCTTGTGCCCCGGGCAAAACTGGCGGGTGAATCCCGGCTGGATATCCTTGGCCTATCCCGCGCTGAACTGAAAACCGCCCTGATTGAAGCTGGTGTTTCTGCACCGCAGGCCAGCATGAGGATGCGCCAGATCTGGCACTGGGTTTATCACCGCGGCGTGACTTCATTTGCGGTGATGGACAATATTACCAAGGACCTGCGGGGTGATCTGGAAAAAGTCTTTTATATTTCCCGCCCCGAAATTGTCACTGCCCAGTATTCCGAAGACGGCACCCGAAAATATTTACTGAAATTTCGCGATGGCTCTGAGGCCGAGACGGTATATATCCCCGACGAGGATGAAAAAAAACACCGTGGAACACTTTGCATTTCAGCGCAGGTTGGCTGCACCCTGAATTGCCGGTTTTGCTATACCGGCACTCAGCGCCTGGTGCGCAACCTTGAGCCAGGGGAAATCGTCGCCCAGATGATGATTGCCCGCGATGACCTGGAAGAATGGCCCATATCCACGGAGGGGCGTCGGGTGACCAATATTGTTATGATGGGTATGGGAGAACCGTTATATAATTTTGAAAATGTCAAAAAAGCCCTGAAAATTATTATGGACAAGGAAGGTATCCAATTATCACGGCGGCGTATTACCTTATCGACCGCTGGCGTGGTTCCTATGATGGAACGGGCGGGCAAGGAAATAGGGGTTAATCTTGCGGTTTCACTTCACGCTACCAACAATGAAGTTCGCAGCGAAATTGTTCCCCTGAACAAAAAATACCCTCTGGAGGAATTGATGGCAGCCTGCCAAAAATATCCTGGCGCCCACAATTCCCGGCGCATTACTTTTGAATACGTCATGCTGAAAGGGATTAACGATAGCGACAAGGACGCCAAACAACTGATCGCCCTGATCCACCGTTATAAGCTACCGGCCAAAGTCAACCTGATCCCGTTCAACCCCTGGCCGGGAAGCCCCTACGAATGTTCGGACTGGGACCAGGTCAAACGTTTCTCGGGCCTGATTTTCAAATCCGGAATCTCGGCTCCGATCCGGATGCCACGGGGCCGCGATATTATGGCCGCCTGCGGCCAGCTAAAGTCGGAAAGTGTCAAGGAACGGGCCTCTGCCAGGTCAAAAGGATAAGGTAGAGCCTAAAAGGATTTAGCCAAGGATGTCAAATACCAAGGTTCCGCCTGAAGCGTTGATACGGCTAAATCCTTCGCTTGATATCAGGGCGTTGAAAAAAAGTTTTGCACAAGACCGCCGTTTGCACATCCCACGAATTTTGACTGAGTATGCCGCCGAACGTTTGGTTCGCTGCCTGACCCAGGATGTCGATTGGCACCTGGTTTTCAACGAGGGGAAAAAAACCCACACGCTTTACCCCGACCAGATCAAAGCGATGACCGATGAGCAAAACAAAAAATTGCGGCAAAAAGTGTTGGGCCAGGCGCAAAAGGGATTTCAGTTTATTTATAACGACTACAACATCTATGATTATTACCTGAACGGTAAAAACATGGACCATTTTCTTCATCGGTTTCATGAATTTTTAAATTCATCTCCATTCCTTGACTTTATTCATGAAATTACTGGAATCGAAGGCATAACCTTTGTTGACAGCCAGGCCACCGCTTATGGTCCTGGCCACTTCCTGACCAGGCACCATGATGAGGTGGCGGGTAAAAACCGAAAATTGGCTTATGTTTTTAATTTCACCCGCACCTGGAAAATGGATTGGGGCGGTATTTTGCAATTCTTGGGGAAGGATGGAAACATCAATGGTGGTTTTGTGCCGGCCTTCAATGTGCTCAATGTGTTCGAGGTGCCGCAAACCCATGCCATCAGTTATGTCGCCCCGTTTTGCCCGGCAATCCGGTATTCAATTACCGGTTGGCTGCGGGAATCGGATGATAGTGAATTTCTGAAAAAGTCTGTCGATTAAGCCAGTAGAGCGCGGGCGCCATCAAAAATATACTGGACTGAAAGCGCGGCCAATACCACACCGAGAATACGGGTAAAGGCCCCGGTAACGGCCTCGCCCAATACCTTTACCAAAAACCCGGCACCCACTAAAATAAAAAATGTTAAAACCAGAATAAACAACAATGTCCCCAGAACAATCGCCTGGGCCGCCGGATCTCCGTGATAATTGCTGACCATTAGGATAACAGCGGTGATTGCCCCGGGGCCGGCGATCATCGGGATCGCCAATGGAAAAATAGAAATATCTTCAAATCCCTTATTATCAGCCTGGAATTGATCGGCACGATTGTTGCGCCGCTGGGTACGTTTTTCAAAAACCATATCAATGGCAATCAAAAACAGCAGCAGGCCGCCTGCGACCCGGAATGCATCCAGGGAAATCCCAAGACTGCCAAGGAAGCCTTTGCCTAAAAACGCGAAAAGGAAAAGAACAATGGTCACTGTAACCATTGCCTTTAAAGCTATGCGCCTTCTGTAAATCTTATCAGTCCCAGCCGTCAGTCCGGCAAAAATCGGCGCCACCCCCAATGGATCAATGGCAACAAAAAAGGCTGTAAAGGCAGGAATAAACACTTCAAGCATTTAGGTGTCCTCTTTCAGTGAAATCCCCTGCTGACGGCAGGTCGCAGTTAGTGTATTTTTCAACAGACAGGCAATGGTCATCGGGCCAACCCCGCCAGGGACAGGGGTGATAGCACCAGCAATGTTTTTTACTGCATCGAAATCCACGTCGCCAACCAGGCGTGTTTTGCCCTCGCCTTTTTCCGGGGCCGGGATAATATTTTGCCCGACATCAATGACAACAGCGCCGGGCTTGACCATGTCTCCGGTCACCAGGTTCGGCACGCCCACCGCAACCACCAGAATATCCGCCCGCAGGCATTCCGCCTTAAGGTCACGAGTTTTGGAATGCCCGATGGTGACCGTACAACTTTCCTTCAAGAGCAATTGCGCCATGGGCTTGCCAACAATATTAGAGCGACCGATTACAAGTGCATTTTTGCCGGAAAGACTACCGGCATATTTTTTCACCATCATCAGGCACCCCAAAGGCGTTCCGGGCACCAAACCATCCCCGCCGGTGGCAAGTAGCCCGGTATTGATAACGTGAAAGCCATCAACATCCTTCTCAGGAGCAATTGCGCTGATTACCTTGGTGTCATCAATATGGTCCGGCAACGGCAATTGAACCAGGATACCGTTTACATTGTCATCGCCATTTAAAGTCTCAATAAGCTTCAACAGGTCTTTTTCACTTAAGCCCGCATCGAACCGATGCTCAAAGGATTTCATTCCGGCCGCGGTGGTCGCCCGGCCCTTGTTGCGAATATAGATTTGGCTGGCTGGATTGTCGCCAACCAGCACCACAGCTAGCCCAGGGGTTATCCCGTGGTGCTGCTGAAGAAAGGCAACCCCTGTGGCGACGTTTTCGCGCACTTCCTGGGCCATGAGCTTACCGTCAATGATTTTAGCCTCTGCCATCCTTTAAAACCTTCACTCAAACGCGCTGGCCAGCGTTTTTAATTTTTTTTCATCCAAATCGCGAATCAACACCGTCTTGGTGCGTGATTTAACGCCCGAGATAACCTCAAAATTCGACTTGGGCAACTTAAAAGATTTGGCCAACAACAAACAAAGTGCCCTATTGGCTTTTCCCTTCTCCGGAATAGCTCTAACCTTGACTTTGAGCACGGTTTCAGAACCAAATTTTTCTCGGGTCAAAATTTCATCCCGGGACGCCCCGGGGATCAGGCGCACCGAAATAAGATGGCCATCTTTTGTATTGCGAAAAAGCGGCGCCATTATCGGCTACAGCATAATTTTAGGGAGTATCATAATCAAAACCTCTATCCCGAGAATGGCGATCAGGGGAGAAAGGTCCAGCCCGCCCATCGGCGGTAAAAACCTGCGGAAAAACCCCAGGACAGGTTCGGTCAGCCGATATAGAATTTCCATAACCATATGAAGCGGACGGCTGTAGGGTAGCGCATTGTACATTTGCAGCCATCCAAGGACTACCCAGACAAAAATAATCAGCTGGTAAACCCCAAGCAGTTTGGCAATCAGATTATAAAGGTCTAACAAAGTTTTTCACTTTCTGGAAAAATTTATCCTCCCCTCGCTTATAGGCCTGAGGGGATTTTTTCAAGCTTCCAAAATAATATTTGGAAATTTTGCAAATAAATGTCATTCTTGTTCTCGAAATTTCTAAATTTTAAAATTTTAGTATAATTTGAACGTTTCAGGTAAAAATGCTGCGAACCTTGGAGGGCACATGAAACACAAAACCCCAACATTTATTGCTGCGGTAAGCCTGCTTTTGGGCTCCACCAGCATGGCTTTTGCGCAAGATGCGACCGATGGTGATGACCAGGGCGTTGAACTGGTTTTCATTACCGGCACATTTATTCCCAAACAAAGCGGAAAATCATCCAGCCCATTGGCTGTGGTTAATACTCAAGATATCCGTGATACTGGTGCCGGCACTATTGCCGATGTTATCCAGAATCTGACCATCAATACCGGGTCGCAAAATTATACCGATGCGTTTACCCAAAATGTTTCCACTGGCACAACCAATGTCAATCTGCGCGGTCTTGGGGTTTCCTCCACACTGATTTTACTGAACGGTAACCGCCAGGTGGTCTCAGGCGCCCCGACCGATGGCGGCCTGTTGTTTGTCGACACTTCGTCGCTGATCCCGATGATAGCTATCGGCCGCATCGAGATTGTAAAAGACGGTGCAACTTCTACTTACGGCAGTGATGCAGTTGCCGGTGTTATCAACTTTATCACCCGTAATGACTTTTCCGGGGTTGAAATTTCTGTCGGCGGTAGAACGGTGACCGAAGATTCGCAGCGGGATTTAAATATTGAAGGCATTTTCGGCTTTGGCAACGACACCTCCCATTTTATGGCCGCCTTTGGCTATCTGGACCGAACTTCGCTGACCACCGCGGAACGCCGTTTCCCCGGCAGCCTTGACCCAATCACTGGTGATTTTTCGAACGCCGGCCAGCCAGGCTCGTTTATCATACCCTACTTTCCAAGCGGGTCGGATGCCACAACGCAAGCTTTATGGTCCTTTTTGTTCGATCCCTCGGGTGGCGGTGGCTTGATTCCTGGTATTGCAGATTTTGTCGAACCCCTATTGGGAGCCCCAATTGTCCCCGGGGCCCTGGTTCCCCTTTTGGCCGACCCCGATTGTTCTGCAGGTGAAA
>SMXR01000098.1 GCA_004356215.1 Alphaproteobacteria bacterium
AATCTGGAGCAGAAAATCGACTACCCGCTTTTTGCCCAGGGATTGATTTACGGCAACCCGATGTTTGAAGAAATCCAGGACCGCGGCGGTGATCCCGATGAGGTTATGGCGGCGATCGAGGCCGCGCTTAGGGCCGAGTTCGGCGAACCCGCCGTTATGCCGATCCGGGCGCTGTTCGTCCGCGCGGCTTAATTTTAAAAGGAGGTCAGAAAAATGAGCGACAAAGATACCGACAAAGATGACGGACCCAAAATTTTCATAGCGGTTTACCGCCCCAATCCCGGGAAGGACGGTGAATTCCGGGCGCTTTTAAAAGGGCACGGGCCATTGCTGAGACGGCTTGGGCTGATTACCGAGCGCCCGACGATCATTATGCAGGCCGGGGATGGCGCTTACATTGAGGTCAAGGAATGGGCGGCAAGCGCCAGCGCCAGGAAGGCGCATGAGAACGCCGAGGTTGCCGCTCTCTGGGAGGCGATGGGCAAAATCGCTGAATTTCCCGGCCTGATTGGCTTGGAGGAAGCCAAGGAAATGTTCGCCCACTTCACCCCCGTGGATTTATAAGACTTAGGCAAACCCGGCGTCATGCCATCAAAAGACAAGGAGGAGGAAGTAGCCATGACCATACCAGCCAGCTTTCACAGGGGCGAAAACGAATTGCCGTTTGTCACCTTCGCCGAGGGGATTACCATCCAGCTTTTGAAGGTCGATGTCGAAGGCGGCCGGTTTGTCGTTCGCGTCCGCTTTGAGCCCGGGATAACCATCCAGATCCACAAGCACACCGGCGATGTCCACGCCTTTACCCATGCCGGGGCGTGGAAATACCTGGAATACCCCGAGGTCAACACCAAAGGCTCGTACCTCTACGAACCGGCGGGTTCGATCCACACCCTGCATGTTCCGGAAGATAACAAAGAGATCACCGATGTTACCTTTGTCGTCAGCGGCGCCAACCTCGACCTCGATGAGGAGGGTAATGTCGAGAATGTCCTTGATGCCGGGGCGATCAGGGAAATTTATTTAGCCCGGTGCAAGGAAGAAGGGCACCCAAAACCGGATGTTATCGGAATTTAAAGATAGCAATCCCGGAAACGTCTTTGATTTTAATAAGTGCTAGGGTCCTTCAATAAAAGAGAGGTTTTAATGAAGCCCAGCACACAAAAATCTTATTTTGACCGCATTGACCGGGTCGTGGGTTACATAAACCAGCAGGTGGAAGCCACCCCCAGCTTGGCTGAACTGGCAGATATTGCCGCCATTTCCCCGTTTCATTTTCACCGCGTCTATAGCGCGATCACCGGCGAAACCCCGTCGGGGACACTCAGGCGGCTTCGGCTGGTGCGGGCGCTCCATCTTTTGAAAGACCCCAAAAAACCGATCACAGAGATTGCCTTCGATGTTGGCTATGATTCTTCCCAAGCTTTTTCAAAGGCCTTTCGTGAAGGGACGGGGCATAGCCCAAGTGTTTTGCGGGAGAAACGGGTGAAACTGAGTGCGATTTTGAAAGGCCTTTCTACCCCGCCTGAAATCCCTCGAAAGGGGCCAAGGGAAATGGTTGTAAAGGTTGTATCCCTTGAGCCTTTCAAGGTGATCGCCGCGCGCCACCTTGGTCCCCACAAGGGATTGTTCCAGGCCTATGACGAATTTTTCGCCTGGGCGGAAAAATCCGGGTTGGTGGAAAGCTTTAAAGGTATTTATGGAATTCCAATTGATGACCCGCGCGCGGTGCTTGAAAATGAATGCCGGTTTGACTGCTGTTTTGATTTTGGCGCTGATGTCAAACCGGGGAATGGCTACCGCGAAGAATTTCTTGGCGACGGGCTTTATGCGGTCGTCCGTCACCTTGGTCATTATGACGGGCTCGATGAAAAATACGATTATCTTTATGGCCCGTGGTTGACTGCGTCGGGGTATTTTTTGCGGGACGTCCCGTTTTTCAACCATTATCTGCAAGACCCCGAAACCCTGCCCCCCGAGCAGTGGGAAACCGATATTTACCTTCCGGTCGAAAAAGGAGAAACGAAATGAACCCCAAAAACTTTTTAATTATTATAGGTCTGGCCCTTCTTTTGCTGGTCCCGGTCAAAACCGCGCTTGCCGACGGCGATAGCGAGGAAACCCGGCAAATTGTCCTGGCCTTGTTTGAAGCGTTCAACCGCCATGACCTGGAAGCGATTGTTGCCTTGTATTCCCCGGAAGCCAAGATGGTTACGCCCAGTTTTCCAGAGCCGCGCTATGGCCGTGATGTGGTGCGCCTGATTTATAAGGATCATTTCGATAACATTCCTGGCGTTCACGATGAGGTGACACGCTTGGTTGCTGCAGGCAATGAAGCCGCGGTGGAATTTACCGCCACCTGGGACCAGCCCACAGAATCGGACCCAAAAGCAAGGGGTGCATTAAAGATTTCTGTTTTCTTGAAAGTTGAAGAGGGTCTGGTGGTGGAAGATATTACTTATTACGACCGGATGGTTTTTGAGCCCATGCCGGACGATGATCAGGCCGAATAATCCAGCCCGATATCGACCGAGGGCGCGCTTTGGGTAATTTTCGAGGTTGAGATGTATTCGACCCCGGTTTCGGCAATCGCCCGGATGGTCTTGAGGCTGACCCGGCCCGAGGCCTCGATTTTGCATTTTCCCTTGGCGATTGTGACCGCTTTCCTGAGCTGATCCAGTGGCATGTTATCCAGAAGCACCAGGTCAATCCCTTCATCCAGGGCTTCTTTTAACTGATCCAAAGTGTCGCATTCGGTCTCGATCGGGATTCCGGCCGGGATGCCGGCGTTAAGCGCTTTGGCGCCGCGGATGGCCTGCCTGATGCCGCCAGCGGCGGCAATATGGTTGTCCTTGATCAGGATAGCATCATAAAGCCCCATCCGGTGGTTCTCGGCGCCGCCGCAGGTGGTGGCGTATTTTTCAAGCTTGCGCAAACCCGGGGTGGTCTTGCGGGTATCGAGCAGGATAGTGCCGGTGCCGTCCAGTTTCTTGACATAGCGTGCCGATAAGGTCGCGATCCCGCTCAGGTGTTGCAGGATATTCAGCGCCGCGCGTTCGCCGGTCAATATTGCCCGGGCTTTGCCTTTCAGGGTCATCAGGGGGGTGTTTTTTTTGACGCGCTCGCCATCCCTGACCAGGATTTCAATGTTGATTTCAGGGTCAAGCCGCCTGAAAACAGCGGCGGTAATATCAATCCCGGCAACCACAAAATCCTCGCGGGCGTTCATGGTCACGCTTAAGGCAGTCCCTTTGGGTACGGTCGCGGTGGTGGTGACATCGCCGCTGCCAATATCCTCGGCAAGAATCCTGGTTATGAATTCCGCCAGTTGTTCAGCTGTGAAGGGTTTGTTCATGCGGCCGGAATTTGGGCCGGAATTTCTGAAAGGTCAGGCTGGACGCCCTGGATCGGTGACATCTCCAGCATTCTTTCCAGGGGCTTAAGGGCCTTTATGCGCACTTCTTCAGGGACGGTGATTTCCGGCTGCAGGTCACGCAGCGCCAGATAGAGCTTTTCCATGGTATTCAGGGCCATGAACGGACAATCGTTACAATTGCAATTGCCGTCGGCCGCCGGTGCGCCGATGAAGGTTTTACCCGGGGAGGCCTTTTGCATCTGGTGAATGATATGGGGCTCGGTGGCAATGATGATGGTATCCCCGGCATATTCCCGGGAAAATTTCAAAATCGACGAGGTCGAGCCGATATGATCGGCGTGATTCAATATGCTCGGCGGGCATTCCGGATGGGCGGCCACCGGGGCGCCCGGGTGTTTGGCCTTCAGCTTGATCAGTTCTTTTTCCGAAAAATCTTCATGGACTATGCAGGTGCCGTCCCACAGCAGCATGTCGCGGCCGGTTTTTTTTGACAGATAACCGCCCAGGTATTTGTCCGGCGCGAACAGGATTTTCTGATCCTTGGGGATCTGGTTGATGATTGCTTCGGCGTTGGATGAGGTGACGATAATATCGCTCAAGGCTTTGACCGCCACCGAACAGTTTATGTAGGTCAGCGAAATATGGTCCGGGTGCTGGTTGCGGAAGGCTTCGAAGCGGTCCGGGGGGCACGAGTCTTCAAGGCTGCACCCGGCGCGCATATCGGGCAGCACAACGGTTTTACCGGGTGAGAGGATTTTTGCCCCCTCGGCCATGAATTTGACCCCGCAAAAGGCAATCACATCCGCGTCGGTGGCGGCGGCTTTGCGCGCCAGGTCAAGCGAGTCGCCGACGAAATCAGCGATATCCTGGATCTCCGGGTCCTGGTAATAGTGGGCGAGAATGACAGCGTTGCGCTTGCCCCGAAGCCGGTTGATCTCGGCCTCAAGGTCCAGCGTCGGGTCGACCGCAGCGATGCGGCCTTCAAGAATACTGTCTTTTGGAATATGAAAGTTCATGGTAAATTCCGGTTTTTCAGTCTACCTCAAAACCCCTCACCTTTAATATAGTTTTGAAGGCCTCGCTTTGCAAAAAATTTAGGAAATTTTCTGTCACACTTGCGTTAGATTGTTTCACAGCTGCCGCCCGGTAAAGGATAGGGGAGTGGGAGTTTTCGGGGATTTCGTAAATTTGAAATTCAATTTTGGAACTCATAGCATCAGTTCTATACAGAATTCCCCCTTTTACCGCTCCGATTTCCACCAATGCCAAAGCCGCCCGGGCATTTGCGGTGGGGGCAATCGGAAAATCCCATTTATAGAATTCAATCGACTCGACCGCATATTTTCCCAAGGGAACCGTTTGCGGGTCTCCAGTGGCCAAACGGTCCTGAATTGAACAGGCCTCTATATAAATCGGGGCGGTTGGATGGTTTACCCACCGTATGCTGCAAGAGCCGTCAAAAAGCACCAGGACCAGCCGGTTGCGGGCAAACGCAATTGGCTTTCCTTCAAAATGACCCTCTTCGTTCAGGTAATCGAGCCATTGGGCATCGGCGCTGATAAAGACATCAGCCGGCGCCCCTTCCGTTATTTGACGGGCCAACATTGCCGAGCCGGCATCGACAATCACCAGCGCCACCCCGGTGGCCTTTTCAATATCAGCGCGGGCATCTTCCAGAACATAGGCCATGCTCGAGGCGGCAAAAACAATCAGGTCTTCGGGTCCGTCTTCTTTCAAAAACCCGGTCCAGGTTTTGGCGAACATCCAGAATAGAAATCCGGCAATAACCAGTACGCCTGCGAATATTCCCCAGCTTTTGTTCAAGTGTAGTTCCCTTTCTGAATCGGTGGGCTTTTAACAGCTTTTTTTGGGAATAAATGCCTTTTTCCAAAAAAATACCCTTTTTTTTCGACCAAGCGTTTCGAATTTGCGACAAGGAGTGCTGACGGAAATTTCTTCCCGGAGTATACTACCCTTGAAAGTCAGGGGGGCTTTTTAACCAAAAAGAGTTGAGAAAGCACACAATGGTGCAGGCAATTTTCAAAAAAAGGTGTTTTTTCGGGGTATGACCAACACAACTGCCAATCAAGGCGGGGGGCAAGGAATTCAATCCGTTGACCTTCTTCGCGGTTTTGTCATGCTGCTGGTGGCGCTTGACTTAATCCGCTTTTACACCCTCGACGCCAGCTACGGCGATCCCATGAATTTGGATGAAACGACGGTCGGGCTGTTCTTCAGCCGCTGGATAACCTATTACTTTGCACCGCTTTTTTTACTGTTAGCCGGGACCACGGCTTTTTTCAGGAAAAACCAGGGAATGACAACAAAACAACTGTCTGTTTTTCTCCTGACCCGGGGGTTGTTCCTGATCGCCCTTGAGGTTCTTGTCGTCGGTTTTCTGTGGAAATTTCAGTTCAATATTTACCCGATCTATTTTCAGTTAATCTGGGTGTTGGGGTTATCGATGGTCGCCTTGGCGGGCCTGGTGTGGCTGCCGGTCTCAGCCATCGCCGGCATTTCACTGGCGGTTATATTCGGCCATAACCTGCTCGACGGCTTTGATCTCGGCTCCGGGTACTGGCAGAACATCGCCTGGGGCATCCTGCACCAGGAAGCCGCGGTTTGCCTCGATATTTGCCAGCACAACAAAGAGACAGTTTATTACGCCTTTTTCTTCTACCCCCTCCTTCCATGGGGGGCGGTTGTGGGCCTTGGCTATGCGCTCGGGTCGCTCTATCAACTGGAGGCTAAACGGCGCAGAAAAATTCTGCTCCTGGGTGGTTTGGCCGCGACCCTGCTGTTCTTGGTTGTCCGCGCTCTGGGCGGTTATGGCAACCCCATGCCTTGGGCTGAAAACAAAAATTCTCTCTGGACCATCATGTCATTCCTGAACACAAACAAATATCCACCGTCGCTGGCTTATTTGCTAATGACCCTGGGGCCGGGGTTGATGCTGCTGGCCTGGTTCGAGACGGTTAAGCTGAAAGGCCTTTCCTTTTTCCGGGTTTTTGGCCAGGTGCCGGTTTTTTCTTACCTCTTGATTTTCCTGGTCGCGCACACCCTGGCTTTGATCATCGGAGTCTTTCAGGGTTTTGCCGTTTCCGATTTCCAGACCGTTCCCTGGCGCTTTCCAGAAGAGTACGGTTTAGGACTTGGCTGGGTTTACCTGATCTGGGTCATTGCCGCGCTGGCGCTTTACCCGATCTGTGACTGGTATGCCGATTTGCGCGCGCGCAAGCCCGGTTCGCTTTTACGCTATCTCTAATATAGGATTCCCTAATTGATACGGCCCCAGGTTTTGCGGGTCAGGCTGACGTTGGGCTTGAGCCAGACACCGCCGCCGGCCAGCATGAAAATCACCGCTGCGGAAATCATCGGGGTTTGCGGCAGAAAGACATCCATGGCCGCGCCGAATGATCCCACCTCGATCAAAAGAACCCACAGGTGCCAGCCGATCGTCAGCAACGCCAGGGCGCCGGAAACTCTGGGCGCGAGCCCAAAAAAGATCATCAACCCGACACTGCCGGTGAGCCAGACCTGGGCATGATAGACCACGTCTGAAAAAACCATTTGGCTGACAAAAGAGGTCAGGAACAAAATGGCCAGGGCCATCCGGATCATAATTGCCACCGAATCCCAGGAAAAACTTTTGGTGCCGGTCCAGGGCATGTGGAATTTGGCATCGAGGCTATGGGATCCCGGGCCAAGGCGGATCAGGACCAAAA
>SMXR01000099.1 GCA_004356215.1 Alphaproteobacteria bacterium
AAACATCCCGGGCTTCATCCCAATCAACTTCCGCGCCGGTGTGCCTGATCACAATCGTGGTATGAACGTCCGGGCATTTTTTTAGGGCTTCATCAACATTGGCCTTGAGCGGGATCTTTTTGGTGCCGCGGACCCCCTCATCGGCGGTGATAACAGAGGTGGATTTACAGTCGAGAATGCGGCCGGAAATCGATTCAGCCGAAAAGCCGCCAAAAATTACCGAATGCACCGCGCCAATACGGGCACACGCCAGCATAGCGTAGGCCGCTTCCGGGATCATCGGCATATAGATCGTTACCCGGTCGCCCTTTTTGATACCCCTGGCCTTCAGCACATTGGCAAACCGGCAAACGTTTTCATAAAGCTCGCCATAGGTGATTGTTTTGCTAATCGTTGGATCATCCCCTTCCCAGATGATGGCGATATCGTCTTTTTTTTCTGGAAGATGGCGATCAATACAGTTGGCCGACGCATTGAGTGTTCCATCGGCAAACCAGCGGATATGGACATCACCGGAAAAATCTACATCCATGATTTCCTGGAAAGGTTTGATCCAGGTGATCCGCTTGCCGTGTTCGGCCCAGAACCCCTCTGGATCTAATACAGATTTTTTGTACATTTCCGTATAAGTCTTTTCGTCGCACCAGGTATTCTTTTTGGCGCTTTCCTTGACGGGGATCAGAATATCCTCACTCATACCTTGCTCCGGGTGATTTGCTTTCGGTCCAATCATAGAAAGTCCTACGGCGGGCTGGCAAGAGGGGGTTTAACTTTGTTTGGCTTTTTTGGGGGCCCTAAGTTATAGCGAGCGGGGGGAAATATAGTGTTCAAAAAATACTTTTTAGAAACTACACCGCCCACCAAGGCCCTCATTGCCCTTGTCCTGGGGGCCGCAGCGATCGGATTTTCTCCTATTTTTGTGCGCCTTAGCCATGTTGACCCGACCGCGACAGCGTTTTGGCGGGTGGCTTTGGCGATGCCATTTTTTTTGATTTGGGCGGCGCGGCAGGGTGGCCTCAGCGATGCCCCAAAGCTGCAAAAACTATCCGATTACAAATGGCTCTTGGTTGGCGGTGCCCTGTTCGCCATTGATCTGGCGTTCTGGCACTGGTCGTTGCAGCACACCACCGTTGCCAACGCCACGCTTTTGTCAAACCTGGCGCCAATCGTAGTCGCCCTTGGCTCGGTTTTTTTATTCAAGGAGCACCTGAAAGGGAAATTTTGGGTTGGGCTGGCGTTTGCCATCATTGGCGCGGCGCTGCTTGCGGGCGGCAGCATTGGCCAAGATCGGCTTTTTGGCGACGGCCTAGCGGTGATCACGGCTTTCTTTTATGGCGCCTATCTTTTATCCGTTGCCCGGCTGCGGCTAAAATTCCGCACCACAACGGTGATGATCTGGACCGGCTGGTTTTCTGCTCTCTTTCTGCTTCCCCTTGCGCTGGCCACAGAGGCCCGGTTTTTGCCGGGAAGCATGGAGGCCTGGCTGGTAGTTTTCGCCCTGGCGTTTGTATGCCAGTTTTTGGGCCAGGGTCTGATCGTTTATGCACTGGCCCACCTGCCGACTGCCTTTGGGGCGGTTACGTTGTTGTTGCAGCCGATAGTCGCCGCGGGCGCTGCCTGGGTTCTCTTTGGGGAAATTCTCGGGGCCTATGATTTCGCCGGCGGCCTGGCAATCCTGACCGGCATCGTTATGGCCAAGTTTGGAACCAGAAAAGGCGCTTAAAACGTCTCTTCCGAAAATGGCCGGGCTAACAGGTCGTGGATGGCGCTATCCACACTAGCGCCTTGGTGGAGGATTGAATTGACGGCGAGGCAAATGGGCATATCAAGTTTCAATTCTGCCGCCAGTTTTGCGACAATCTTTGCGGTATACACCCCTTCCGAGACGCTTTTGCGTTTGCCCAGGATTTCTTCCATGGTCTGGCCCTCGCCGAGCGCTTTGCCCAGTGACATATTACGGCTCATGGTGCTGGTGCAGGTCAAAACGGTATCCCCCAGACCGCAAAGGCCCAACAAGGTTTTTGCCTTGCCGCCCTTGGCCCTGGTGAGCTGGATCATTTCTGCCATACCGCGGGTAATCAGAGCGGCGCGGGCAGAGGTGCCCAATTTCTTGCCTTCTGATATGCCACAGGCTATAGCCAGCACATTTTTGACGGCCCCTCCGACCTGGGCGCCAATGATATCCCCCGACCAATAAGGCCGGAAGGTTTCCTGGCCGATCGCCTGGCCAATACTCTGTGCACTTTCCTTGCTTTCCCCGGCAATGGTGACCGCGGTTGGCCTGCCACGGGCGACATCAGCAGCAAAAGAGGGCCCGGAAAGAACCGCGATTTGGTTTTTGGGCACCAATTCTTCCAAAACCTCACTTAGCAATTTTCCGGTTTTGATCTCGATCCCCTTCGAGCAGATCACCAGCGGCGTTTTCTGGTCAAGATGGGGTTTTAGCTGGTCAATAATGCCGCGGGTAAACTGGGTGGGAACCACCAACAGCAAAAAATCACAAGCTTTCAAATCTTCCAGGCTGTTTGTGGCCTGAATTTCCTTGGGTAAGGGAATGCCCGGGAGAAATGTTTTGTTTTCATGGACAGAATTAATGTCTGCCACCACTTCTTCTTCAAAGGCCCAAATCAAGGTTTCAAGACCTGCGCGGGCGGCAACGGTTGAAAGGGCTGTCCCCCAGGCCCCGGCGCCAACTATCCCTGCTTTTTTCATTGCCATATTATATTCCCTGACGGCTTTTTAAAAACCTGCCCTTAATCCACCCTCATTTCAAGGGCCTAAACTTTGACGCCGCGTTTGCCGTGACCAATTTTAGGAGTGCTGGCCTCATCCAATGGCCAACGGGCGCGGGCGGTAAAATCCAGACCATCGGGGGTGCTGTTCCCCAGGCGCTCGCACCCGGCCCAGGCAATCATGGCGCCGTTATCGGTACATAGCCAAGATGGCGGGGCAAAAAAACCAAAGCCATTTTTTTCACATAGCGTTTCGATCCGGCGGCGGATAAGGGTGTTCGCAGCCACCCCACCAGCTATAACAAAAGTGGGGTTAGGCCCTGGGGCCACCAGGTCCCGATACATTTCCAGAGCATTTTTACTGCGATCCACCAAACAATCGGCAATCGCCATCTGATAGCTGGCGGCCAAATCTTGAATGGTTTTGTTCTTTAAAGGTTTTTCTTGATTGGCAATGACAGTTACCTCTCTCAAAAGGGCTGTTTTCAGACCGGAAAAGCTGAAATCGCACCCAGAAGTGCCGATCAGGGGCCGCGGCAGTTTGAATTTTTCAGCATTGCCCTCCTTTGCGGCCTTTTCCAGGTTTGGTCCACCGGGAATTCCCAATCCCAATAATTTTGCCCCCTTGTCAAAGGCCTCTCCCGCGGCATCATCAATGGTGGTGCCAAGCCGTTTGAATTTATCGACACCCTCAACCGCGATCAGCTGGCAATGACCGCCCGAAATTAACAACAATAGATAGGGAAATGAAATATCTGCAACCAAACGGGGGGACAGGGCATGACCCGCCAAATGGTTGATGGCCATAAAAGGTTTGCCAAGGGCCAAGCACAATGTTTTGGCGCTGACCATGCCAACCATCAACCCGCCAATCAACCCCGGCCCGGCGGTGGCAGCGATGGCGTCTATGTCATGCCATTTTAACCCAGCCGTTTTTAACGCATTTGCCAACAAGTGGTCGAGGTGTTCGACATGGGAACGAGCGGCAATTTCAGGGACGACCCCGCCATAAGGCGCGTGTTCGGTGACCTGGTTGTAAACTTCGTTCGCCAAAACCTTTTTATTACCGGTGACGATCCCAACTGCGGTATCATCACAGCTGGTTTCAATACCCAGGACTATTTGTTCATTTTTTTTCACCATTGTATAATACCCGGTAGGCAAAACCTTTCGCACCTTATACAATTTCCCCCTTAAACAGGAAAGAAAAGTGCCGAAAAGAATAAAAATAGGAACCCGGGGCAGCCCGTTGGCCTTGGCCCAGGCGGGCGAGGTCAAGGCGCGGCTGCTCAAGGCCCACCCTGAAATTTCCGACGATAAAATCGAACTGATCGCCATCAAAACCAGCGGCGATTCAATCCAGGACCGGGTTCTGATAGAAGAGGGCGGCAAGGGTCTTTTTACCAAAGAAATAGAAGAGCAATTATTGGCGGGAAACATTGATTTCGCGGTTCATTCCACCAAGGATATGCCAGCAGCTCTTCCGGATGGGTTAATATTAAGCACCTTTTTGGAGCGCGAAGATCCAAGGGATGCTTTTATCTCTAAGGTTGCCAAAACCATTTCAGAGCTTCCTGAGGGGGCGGTCGTTGGCACCTCTTCCCTGCGCCGCCAGGCGCAGGCGCTTGCTCTGCGGCCCGATTTAAAAGTGATCCCCTTGCGCGGCAATGTGGAAACCCGGCTGGCTAAACTAGCAAGGGGAGATATTACGGCCACGTTTCTGGCCATAGCCGGGCTTAACCGGCTGGGGTTATCAGATGTCATCACATCAGCCATGGATTTGCAGGACTTTTTACCGTCCCCGGGCCAGGGCGCCATTTGCCTTGAGACCCGCGTAGGGGATTCTTTGACAGAAAATCTGCTTGCCCCCTTGAATCATGAGGCCACAGCCCTGGCAGTTAGCGTTGAACGGGCGGTCTCCAAAGCCCTCGGGGCTTCCTGCCGGATGCCGCTTGGCGCCTATGCCTGGATTGAAGGTCGCAAGCTCAAAGCCAGGGCAGCTCTTTACAGCCCAGATGGCAAACAGATCTGGGTTGAGCAAGGCGAGGCGGATTTAAGCGAGGCTGAAGCACTTGGCCAAAGGCTAGGGGAAAACATTAAAAAGAATGCTGATCCCAGCCTGTTCAGTGAATTTAGCGTTTAAAAGGGTGGTGGAAAAAGGATGCGCTTGATCATTACACGCCCCCTTGAGAGGGCCCGTCTTTTAAGCGAAAAACTTATGGGCGAAGGTTATGAAGCCCTGTTGGCACCGATGCTTCGCATTGAAAATAGGGCTTTCGAGGTTCCCGATGCCCCTCTCCAGGCATTGATGTTCACCAGTGTGCAAGGGGTTGAAGCTGTGGCCGGCGAGGAATCCATTAAAATATTTCCAGCATTAACTGTCGGGTCAAAAACCGCCGGGGCGGCCGC
>SMXR01000100.1 GCA_004356215.1 Alphaproteobacteria bacterium
CACATCGACATGGATATCGATGCGATCAAATAAAGGCCCTGATATTTTTGCCTGGTAGTCGCTGGCGCACCGGGGCGCCCGGGTACACGCCAGTGCCGGATCATCCAGGTAACCGCAGCGGCATGGGTTCATGGCCGCAACCAGCTGAAAACGGGCCGGATAGGTGACGTGCGCCGCGGCGCGGGCGATCATCACTTTGCCTGATTCGATGGGTTGGCGCATCGATTCAAGCGCTTGCCGAGAAAATTCCGGCAGCTCATCGAGGAACAAGACGCCATTGTGGGCGAGTGATATTTCACCCGGCCTTGCTTTAGCGCCGCCGCCTACCAGCGCCGGCATCGAGGCTGAATGATGGGGCGTCCGGAAGGGCCGGGTGCGCCGCAAAATTCCTTTTTCCATCTCACCGGCAATCGAAGTGATCATCGAGGTCTCAAGTGCTTCTTCAGGGGTCAACGGCGGCAGAATTCCCGCTAATCGCTGCGCCAGCATCGACTTTCCCGCTCCCGGCGGGCCAATCATTAACAGGTTATGGCCGCCGGCCGCCGCCACCTCGAGTGCGCGTTTGGCGGTTTCCTGGCCCTTGATATCTTTCAGGTCGGGCAGGCTTTTTTCGCTCAAAACTTCACCGGGGCGGGGTTGTGAGAGGAGCTGGACACCTTTGAAATGATTGAGCAGGGTTAACAGGTCTCGGGGCGCCAGGATATCAACATCACCGGCCCAGGCCGCTTCAGGGCCGCAATCTTCGGGACAGATCAGGCCAAGGTTTTTGGCGCTGGCATGAAGCGCGGCCAACAGCACCCCGGGCACCGGACGGATGCGGCCATCCAAACCCAGCTCGCCCAGCACTACACGTTCGGAAAGTTCATCCTCGGCCAGCGCGCCAAGAACGCTCAAAAGCCCCAAAGCAATCGGAAGGTCAAAATGGCTGCCTTCCTTGGGCATATCGGCGGGCGAAAGGTTAATTGTGATTCGCTTCGGTGGCAAAGCCATTCCAATAGCACTGAGGGCGGCGCGGACGCGTTCCCGGGATTCGGCCACCGCCTTGTCGGGCAAGCCGACAATGGTAAAGGCCGGCAGACCGCCGGAAATATGGACCTCAACCTCGACCGGGCGGGCGTCGATGCCCAGAAAAGCCACCGAATTTACATGAACGACCATAAACCTCTAACCATCCCCTCGATGGCGGCGGGGTATCAACCCCTGCTATTTTGTTCATACTTTGTTCTTGTTTGCTGATAATGGCGAAAACCCTGGAAAGAGTCAACAAACTTAACAAAAATCTATGTCAGCCGTCCTTCAATGGCGTCCCAAATCATGCCCGGGATGTTGGTGCCGTTGAAGCGATCGATTTCCTGGATACCAGTGGGCGAGGTGACGTTGATCTCGGTCAACCAGTGGCCAATAATATCTATACCAACAAAAAGTAGCCCGCGGGCCTTGAGCTCGGGCGCAAGCGCGGCACAGATTTCCTGCTCACGAGCCGTCAATTCCGCGGCTTCCGCCTTGCCGCCAACGTGAAGGTTCGAGCGGCTTTCGCCCTTGGCAGGAACCCGGTTCAGGGCCCCGGCGACCTCACCGTCAATCAAGATTATGCGTTTGTCGCCCTGGCGCACTTCGGGAAGGTATTTTTGGATGATTGGTGGTTCGCGAAAAAAGTCGGTGAACATTTCCAGCAATGCTCCAAAATTTTCATCGTCGGGACCGATGTGAAAAACCCCGGCGCCGCCGTTGCCGTACAGGGGCTTGATAATGATGTCTTTGTGCTCGGCTCGAAACTCAAGAATTTCCTCGCGCCGGTGGGTAATCAAGGTTGGTGGCATCAGGCCCTTGAAGTGGGTGACAAACAGCTTTTCAGGCGCATTCCTAACCGAAGCCGGGTCGTTGACCACCAGTGTCTTCGGGTGAAGGTGTTCAAGGATGTGGGTGGTGGTAATATAGGCCATATCAAACGGCGGGTCCTGGCGCAGTAAAACCACATCCATGTCTTGCAGGAAAATGGAAGCCGGGGCGTCCATCCGGAAATGATCGCCAACCTTGGCCTTTACCGTGACCGGGCTGGCAAAAGCACTGACCACACCATCCTTTAAGGCAAGGTCTTTGGGCTGGTAATGAACCATCACATGGCCGCGGGCCTGCGCTTCCAGCATCAGCGCGAACGATGAGTCAGCATTGATATCGATGCCGGTGAGCGGGTCCATCTGGATCGCAATTTTTAACGGGTTTTTGGCCATTCCTGGTTCCTTAATCGCGGACGCTCACTATATGGCGCGGGCACCAAAGATGACAAGGGTTTAGAAATTATCCTCGCCCCAGGCCGCTTTCAGGTGTTTCAGGGAAATACCGGGCAGGACAATTATGGCATCAAAGCGCAGGTCAAATTCTGAAAATTCCGGGCGCGTGGCGATAAAATATTTGGCGGCGCGGACGCATCGCATCTTTTGCCTATAGGTAACCGCTTCGACCCCATCCTGGTATTTTTCCCTGGCCTTGACTTCGATAAAGGCGATGGTGTTTTTTTTCCGGACGATTAAATCAACCTCACCAACTGGAGTTTTATACCGCCGCGTCAAAATTTGGTAACCCTTCAGGCGCAAATAAAATGCCGCCAGGAATTCTCCTTTGCGGCCACGCGAATAGGCCTTTTTGCGTGAGGCAGCATCCCGGGGCATCAGGTTTTGCCCTGGATCTCAAGAGCGCGGGCATAAAGGTCGTTTTTGGATTTTCCTGTAAGTGCTGAAACCAGCGCCGCCGCATCTTTGACGCTCAGTTTTTTCAAAGCGGCTTTTAGTGCGGCATCGCTATCGCCATGACCACCACTGGCCTGGTCCGGCGGCGCAACCACCAGGACTATTTCCCCCTTGATCGCGGTGCGCGCTTCAAGGTTTTCTGATAACTCCCTCAAGGGCAGGCGCAAAACCTCTTCAAACATTTTGGTCAGCTCACGGCAAAGCGCCGCCTCGCGCTCAGGGCCGAAAACATCACGCATGGCGGCAACAGTTTTTGTCACCCGCTTGGGGCTTTCGAAAAAAACCAGGGTGGCGTTTATGCCCGCCAGCCCCTCCAGCGCCTTGCTTCGGGCGCCCGCCTTGGCGGGCAGGAAGCCGGCAAAATAAAACTTGTCGGTCGGCAGCCCGGCCGCCATCAACGCCGCCATCGGTGCCGAAGCGCCGGGGATCGGATAAACCGGCAGGCCCAACCCCTTTAATTCTTTCACCAATTTGTAACCAGGATCTGAAATCAGCGGGGTGCCGGCATCGCTGACCAGCGCCAGCGCTTCGCCGCCTTTGATACGTTTGATAATTTGTGGACGCAGGCGGTCGGCATTATGGTCGTGATAGGCCAAAAGCCGGGCCTTTATGCCGTGCCCCGATAAAAGTTTGCTAGTCACCCGGGTATCTTCACAGAGGATCAAATCGGCGCCCTTTAAAACCTGCAGGGCGCGAAGGCTGATGTCGCTTAAGTTGCCGATCGGCGTTGCCGTCACATAAAGGCCAAATTTTAGCGCCATTTCTCACCCGCTCGGTTAAGCTTATCCCGGGCATTAAAGAGCGAGGAGCTGTGCCGTTGCAAGAAAAGAATGCGCGGTGGTATAGAAGAATTGAAATGAACACACGCTTTATCAAAATATTATCGCTTTCGCTGTTGGTGTTTGCCTGGCTTGGGGCTTGTTTCACCCCGACCACCATGGAAAGGCCGGAACGCGAACGTTTGGCGTCGTCGCGCTCGCCATTGCGGGGAACGGTCCTGCCACCGGGGACCGGCCAACGCGAAGTGCCGTCATTATCAGACCTGTTTGGCCGCTTCCATGAAGAGGAAATCCGCATCGCTTTACTGTTGCCACTATCTGGCCCCGGCGAAAGTCTTGGCAATGCCTTTTTGGATGCGGCGGCGATGGCCCTGTTCGAGGCTTATGACCCAAGGTTGCACCTGTTTCCGCTCGACACTGGGGGTACGCCGGAAGGGGCCCGGCGGGCGGCGCTCAGCGCCGTTGCTGGCGAGGTTGATATTGTTATCGGGCCACTTTTTGCCGATTCTATCCGCGCCGCTGCGCCGATTTTGCGTGAGGAAGATATTAAAATGATTGGGTTTTCCAATAACCCGGATGTTGCCGGCGATGGGGTTTATCTTTTGAGTTTTATGCCCGAGCAAGAGGTTAAACGGGTTATCCAGTTTGCCTCCGACCAAGACTACGGCCAATTTGCTGCATTGATCCCCGACAGCCTATACGGCGCAGCTGTTTTGGAGGGATTTTCCGAAGCGGTGTACCTCGCGGGCCGGGAAATAACCGGGCTTGAAATTTATACCCGCAACACCCAATCCTTTTTAGAGCCTGTTCGCCGCCTCGCTAATTACGACGTTCGCCGCGATGCCTATCTGGAAGAAGAAACTTTTTTGAAGAATTTGGGCGACGATGATTTCGCCGCCGAAATTTTAAAAAATCTTGAAACCATGGAAACCCTGGGATCACCGCCTTTTACCAGTGTGATTGTGCCCGAATCCGGGCAATTTTTGCGCTCTTTAATCCCTCTTTTGCCCTTTTTTGAGATTGACCCCCTTGAAGTCAAGTTCCTGGGAACCGGGTTGTGGTACGACCCGACCCTGGCCGGCGAGCCGACGCTGGAGGGGGCTTGGTTTGCCGGGCCTGACCCGGAAAAGGTGGAAGGGTTCATGGCGCGCTTTCAAAGCCTTTACGGCTACCGGCCGCCGCGCATCGCCACGCTTTCGTTTGACGCCGTCTCGCTGGTGGCCTCATTGTCACGGATCGAAATTCGCCGGGCGCGGTTTAGCGACAGGACGCTTCGGAATGCCAACGGCTTTAGTGGAATTGATGGTATTTTCAGGTTTCAGGCCGATGGCACAACCGAGCGTGGATTTGCCATTCTTGAGATTCGCAAAGACGGCTTTCACATCGTCTCGCCACCACCGGACCACTTTTAGCCTACCCCAAAAGCTCTCCCAAAATACTGTCCAAAAGCAGCGCCCCCTTGGGCGTTGCCGCCAAATGGGATTGAGTCTCTACCAACAGCTTTTCTGCTATTAAAAACTCAAGCGCCCCAGGGTTAATGAAATCGTTTAGGGGTTTGCCGGAAATGCCTTTAAACGCCGTCTTGGAAAGGCCCCCGGAGAGCCGCAGGGCGGTCATGATAACCTCTTCCCCGCGTTCCGGCCTGGAAACCGGGACGGCTTCCCTGACCGCATTGCCGCCCTCCTCCACCGCTGCCAGCCAGTCTTCAGGCTTTTTCTGCGTTGCTATCGCCTGCCACGATCGATTTGAAAAAATACGGCTGTGGGCGCCGGGGCCGATGCCGGCATAGGCGCCGCCCTGCCAATAATTCAGGTTATGGCGGCTCTCAAACCCTGGCGTGGCATAATTGGAGGTTTCGTAAGCCGGCAAACTAGCCTTGGCACACATTTTATTGGTCAGGGTGTAAAGGTCCGCCGCAATCCCTTCGGGCGGCAAGTGCAAAAGCCCGCGTTTGTGCTGGCGATAAAATGCCGTGTCTTTTTCAAGCGTTAATTGATAAAGCGATACGTGGCCCTCCGCGAGGTCTAGCCCTTGGCCCAATTCCTCTTCCCACTGGGCCAAAGTCTGGCCGGGAAGGGCGTACATCAGGTCAAAACTGAAACGCGGGAAGGTGCCCCGGGCCAATTCAATGGCCCCCAGCGCCTCACCAGAATTATGAACCCGGCCGAGGAATTTTAGCGCCTCGTCGCGGAACGATTGCACCCCGAGCGACAGGCGGTTTACCCCTGCCTTTCGAAATTCCCGGAATTTTTTTGCTTCGGAGCTGCCCGGGTTGGCCTCAAGGGTGATTTCCAGATCCGCATCGTGATCCCAGGTGGCTTTGGCTTTATTGATCACCGCCGCCGTAGTCCGGGGCGGCATTAAGGATGGTGTGCCACCACCAAAAAAAATGCTGGAAAGGGTTTTGCCCTCTGTTTTACCGGCAAAGAAATCAAGCTCGGATAAAAGCGCAGTTTCATAACGGTTGGCGTCGATGTTTTCACGAACGTGGCTGTTAAAATCACAGTAGGGGCATTTGGATTCGCAAAACGGCCAGTGAACATAAAGGCTTAGCGTATTTTGTTTGGCGATCATTTCAGGCAAGCCGCGGTAAATTTCTTAAATGCCTCGGCGCGGTGGCTGATCGCGTGTTTATCATCGGGGTCCATTTCGCCAAAAGTAATGTCATGGCCATCGGCAACAAAGATCGGGTCATAGCCAAAGCCGCCCTGCCCGCGCATCGGCCACACCAGGGCGCCATCAACCCGGCCTTCGAAATGTTCAATGGTGCCATCGGGCCACGCTAGCGCCAGTGCGCAGATAAAATGGGCTGAGCGGTCACAATCAGCCACATCATCAATCACCTTTCGCATGGCAATGGTGAAGTCTTTTGAGGGTCCGGCCCAGCGCGCGGAATAAATGCCGGGGGCGCCATCAAGCGCGGGAACGACCAGACCAGAATCATCGGAAAGCGCAGGCAGACCAGAGGCCCGGGCCGCGGCCAGCGCCTTGATTTTTGCGTTTTCGGCAAATGTTGCGCCGTCTTCCACGGGCTCTGCCAAAGACAATTCAGCAGCGGGTATTACTTTCAGGCCAAAAGGGGCAAGCAGCGCGGAAATTTCCCGCACCTTGCCAGGATTGTGGCTCGCCACAACCAGACTTTTTTCCGTGAGTGGGCGGGCCATAACACCCCCTACCCGGAGATGTCGATCAGTTCGATCTCAAACACCAGCATGCCAGCCGGGGCGCCTGGGCTGTTGTTGTAGGCCAACTCAACCGGGATCCAGAGCAGGGCTTTTTCGCCTTTTGACATGGTTGGGATGGCCATCTGCCAGCCGGGGATAAGCCGTGACAGCGGAAACGTCGCGGGCTCGCCGCGGACAACCGAGCTGTCAAACATCACGCCGTCCGTGGTCCAGCCGGTATAATGAACCGTCACGTCATTATCCAGCGTTGGGAAATTTTCACCGTCGCCTTCGGTGACAATCCGGACGCCGATGCCTTCAGCGGTTACCGTGGCATCGGCGGGAATGGCGCCAACATCGGCGGGCGCAGCTATAGTGTTTTCAGTCATTGGGGCTTCCTGTTCTGTTACATCTTCCGCCTGATCACAGCCAACAACCATCAGGGATAGGGCAAGAGCAGCAAAGATGAGTTTGGGGTTTTGAATTTTCATGTGGTTTCCTTTTTTAGCTCAAGGCCTTGTCCTGGGCCTTGAAAATTTCATCGCAGCCAATTTTGGCCAGCCTTAACAGTCTGAGAAAATCTTCCTCGGAAAAGGGTTCTCCTTCAGCGGTTGCCTGGATTTCAACCAGGCCGCCCTTGCGGGTCAGCACAAAGTTGGCATCGACCTCAGCGGCACTGTCTTCGGCATAGTCCAGATCAAGGACCGGGGTTTTTTCAAAAAGTCCGGACGAAACTGCGGCAATCTGATCAATAAAGGGGATCGCTTCGATCAGGCCTTCATCAACCATCTTCTGAAAACATAAGTGCAGGGCAACATAAGCGCCTGAGATGGCTGCGGTGCGGGTACCGCCATCAGCCTGAATGACGTCGCAATCAAGCCGGATCTGGCGTTCACCGATGGCTGAAAGATCGGTCACCGCGCGCAGCGAACGGCCAATCAGGCGTTGAATTTCCTGGGTGCGGCCTGATTGTTTGCCGCGCGCGGCCTCACGCGACATGCGTTCGTGGGTTGAACGCGGCAGCATGCCGTATTCCGCCGTGACCCAGCCTTTTCCGGATTCTTTAAGCCATCTCGGGGTAAAGTGTTCGAGACTGGCGGTACACAGCACATGGGTGTCGCCAAACTTCGCCAAAACAGAACCTTCGGCGTATTTGGTAAAACCAGCCTCGAAGCTGACCGGGCGCATGGCATCTTGTGAGCGTCCTGAAGGGCGCATATATTCTCTCCAAAAAAGTTCGAGACGGTTCTATCTCCCCCTGCCGCCCCCGTCCAGACATTTGGCGCCTTTGGCGAAACTTTTACCATTGGCTTGAGCTTTCCCTCTGAATAAGTGTACCTAAATGTAACGCTACTAAGAAAACGGGATCGGAAATTGCCTCGGCAGGACCATAACACCAGATCGCTTGGAATTTTACGCCAGATCGTAGAAACCTATCTTGATACTGGTGTGCCGGTCGGTTCCACTACCCTGGCCCGCGGGGGCCTTTTCAACCTGTCGCCAGCGAGTATCCGCAACATCATGGCCGAGCTGGAAGATGCCGGGTTTTTGTACGCCCCTCATACCTCTGCCGGGCGGTTGCCGACCGAGCGGGGTTTGCGCCTTTTTGTCGATGGTCTTTTGGAAATGGGAAATCTCACCAAGGAAGAACAAAAAGCCATTAATGCGCGGTGTAAAGGTGCTGGGCTGGATCTGGAATCGGTTCTGGAGGAAGCCACAACGCTGCTATCCGGGTTGTCGCATTGCGCCGGGGTGGTTTCGGTGCCCAAGCAAAACACCGCCTTGAAGCATGTCGAATTTGTCAGTCTTGGTACCGGCCGCGGTCTGGCCATTCTGGTGTTTCAAAACAACACCGTAGAAAACCGGGTGATTGAAATCCCCATCGGGCTGCCACCTTCGTCGCTGGTGAAAGCTGCAAATTACCTGAACACCAAGGTTGAAGGCAAAACTCTGGAGCAGGTCCGGGCCCTGGTGCAATATGAAATGAAAAAGGAAAAAGCGACGCTGGATAACCTGACCAAGCAGATTGTTTCCGAGGGGTTGGCGACCTGGGCCGGAGCCGAGGAAGCCCATGAAACCTTAATCGTGCGCGGCCGCGCCAATTTGCTGGAAGATGAAAGTGTTGCTGAAAACCTCGAACGGGTGCGCATGCTTTTTGAAGACCTGGAGCAGAAAAAAGACCTCCTGGACCTGCTGAAAACCGCCAAGGAAGGTGAAGGGGTGCGGATTTTTATCGGAGCGGAAAACAAGCTTTTTTCACTGTCCGGATCCAGCGTAATCGTGTCCCCCTATAAGAACGAATCCGGGAAAATGATTGGGGCGATCGGTGTGATCGGGCCGACCCGGCTGAATTATGCCCGCATCATTCCATTGGTGGATTATACCGCGCAGGTCATTAGCCGCTTGATTTAATTGCCGCAATCCTTATTTAGAGGGCTGAACTCAATTACCGATGAGGGATGTTATGACATCTGGGAAATCAAACGGGTCCAAAAAACCCACTCAGAAAGCCAAAACCACCAAGGCCAAGGAAAAAAAGCCGGAGGTGAAAGAAGAAACCCCCAAGGCGCCCGCCGAAGAGGCTCAAAAGCCCGAAGCGGCGCCAAAGCCTAAAGCGGCGGAGGTGGTAAGCCACGCCGAGGAGATAAAGGTGTTAAACGAAAAAGTACTGCGTGCCCTGGCCGAAGCCGAAAATACCCGGCGCCGGGCCGAGCGTGAAATTGTCGATGCCCGGGCCTATTCGATCACCGGGTTTGCCCGTGAAATGCTGACGGTTCAGGATAACCTGCGCCGGGCGCTGGCGCATTTGCCCGAAGAAATGAAAAATAGCGAAACCTATAAGGCTTTTGTCGAAGGGGTTGAGGTGACCGAACGCGAGCTTTTAAACATTTTTGACCGCCACGGCATCAAAATGGTCTCGCCCAAGGGCGAAGAGTACGACCACAACCTGCATCAGGCGATTTTTGAGGTGGAAACCGATGAGGCAAAGCCCGGAACCATCGTCCAAGTGGTCCAGGAAGGTTATGTAATCCGCGACCGCCTGCTGCGCCCGGCCATGGTTGGCGTTGCCAAGGCACCAACCTCTAAGAGGGAAAAGCCTGAGGAGAAAGAAAAGGAATAATTCCCATTTAATTAGAGGGGTTTAGGGAAAAATTCTTTTGGGCAACCCTTGTACACTGGGCAATCCATTCCCATATAAAACCCGTTAAATATGAGGTTTGGTGCCTTTGGGGCCAAACCAAAAATTTTAATTAACGGCCGCCCAAAAAGCACAAGCAAGTGTGGGGGTCAAAACAAAAAGAAGTGAGGAAAGAATGAGCAAGGTAATCGGAATTGATCTTGGGACCACGAACTCGTGCGTTGCCATCATGGAAGGGTCAAAACCCAAAGTAATCGAAAATTCAGAAGGGGGCCGGACCACGCCCTCAATCGTCGCCTTTACAGATAAAGGCGAGCGTCTGGTTGGTCAGTCGGCAAAACGCCAGGCTGTCACCAACCCGGAAAACACGCTTTTTGCAATCAAGCGCCTGATTGGCCGCCGGTTTGACGATAAAACCACGCAAAAAGACATCAAAATGGTGCCTTACACAATCTCCAAGGCCAAGGGCGGTGACGCCTGGGTAGAAGCCCAAGGAGAAAAGTACAGCCCAAGCCAGATTTCCGCCTTCATTTTGCAAAAGATGAAAGAAACCGCGGAAAGTTATTTGGGCGAAAGTGTTGCCCAGGCGGTGATAACGGTTCCCGCTTATTTTAACGATGCCCAGCGCCAGGCCACCAAGGATGCCGGCAAGATTGCCGGCCTTGAGGTTTTGCGTATCATCAACGAGCCAACCGCAGCAGCCCTGGCCTATGGCCTTGATAAGGGCGAAGCCCAAACGATCGCTGTTTACGATCTCGGCGGTGGCACCTTTGATATTTCCATTCTCGAGATTGGCGATGGCGTTTTTGAGGTGAAGTCAACCAATGGCGACACCTTCCTTGGCGGTGAAGATTTTGATCTGAGGCTGGTCGATTTCCTGGCTGAGGAGTTCAAAAAGGAAAACAGCATCGACTTGCGTACCGACAAAATGGCCCTGCAGCGCCTGAAAGAAGCCGCTGAAAAGGCCAAGGTTGAATTATCATCGGCGACCGAAACCGAGATTAACCTGCCATTTATTACCGCGGATTCCACCGGTCCCAAGCATTTGACCGTGAAGCTGAGCCGCGCCAAGCTGGAAAGCCTGGTTGATGACCTTATCACGCGCACGCTTAAGCCCTGTGAAAAGGCCTTGAAAGACGCCGGCCTCTCCAAAGGCGACATCAAGGAAGTTATCCTGGTTGGCGGCATGACCCGTATGCCCAAGGTTGTTGAAACGGTGAAAAGCTTTTTTGGCCGCGACCCGCACAAGGGCGTCAACCCCGATGAGGTTGTTGCCATGGGCGCCGCCATTCAGGCCGGCGTATTGCAGGGCGATGTCAAGGATGTTCTCCTGCTGGATGTCACGCCGCTGTCGCTCGGCATTGAAACCCTGGGCGGTGTGTTCACCCGTCTGATCGATCGCAACACCACAATCCCAACCAAGAAAAGCCAGGTGTTCTCGACCGCCGAAGACAATCAGAACGCGGTCACCATCCGGGTGTTCCAGGGCGAACGCGAAATGGCCTCTGATAACAAGCTTTTAGGCCAGTTCGACCTGATCGGCATTCCCCCGGCCCCTCGCGGTGTTCCCCAGGTTGAAGTTACTTTCGACATCGACGCCAACGGCATTGTCAACGTCCATGCCAAGGACAAGGGAACCGGCAAGGAGCACCAGATCCGTATCCAGGCTTCTGGCGGCCTTTCCGATGAAGAGATTGATGGCATGGTCAAGGATGCCGAATCCCATGCTGAAGAGGATAAAGCCAAGCGTGAGTTGGTCGATGCCCGCAACCAGGGCGAAGGCCTGATCCATGCCTCAGAGAAAAACCTGAAAGAATATGGCGACAAGGTTGATGATGAGACCAAAACCGCAATCGTCGATGCCGCCGCGGCCTTAAAGCCGGCCCTTGAGGGTGATGATATTGAAGACATCAAGGCCAAGACCGAAACATTGGCACAGGTTTCCATGAAACTGGGTGAAGAAATCTACAAAGCCCAACAGGCCGCAGAAGGTGGCGAGGCCGCCGCAGAAGAGGCGACCAGCGAGGCCAAGGATGACAATGTTGTTGATGCCGACTTCGAAGAGGTCGACGACGACAAAAAGAAGAAAAAGAAATAAACTTTTCGAGGGTTCTTGAATTCGATTGCAGCCAGGTGTCTTAATGTCCCCTGGCTGTGTCGTTTTCGGGCGGGCAATGGTTAAGGAACGGATGGGTTAATGGCCAAAAGCGATTATTATGCCACTCTTGGGGTTGACCGGCGCGCGGATGACGCTTCCCTCAAGTCGGCCTATCGCAAGCTGGCAATGAAATTTCATCCCGACAAAAACCCGGACGATGCCGCCGCGGAACAAAAGTTCAAGGAAGTCAACGAAGCCTACGACGCCCTGAAGAACCCGCAAAAACGTGCTGCATACGACCAGTTCGGCCATGCCGCATTTGAAAGTGGCGGGTTTGGCGGCGCCCAGGGCTTTGGCGGCGGACGCCACCCCGGCGGGGATGCCTTTTCTGATGTTTTTGAAGACCTTTTCGGCGACTTCATGGGCGGCGGCCGTGGACGCCAGCCAAAAAGCGCCGCCCGGCGCGGTGCCGATCTCAGGTTTAATTTAGCAATTTCCCTGGAAGAAGCCTTCCATGGCAAAAGCCAAAACTTGGATGTTTCCGCCACCGTAAAATGCGGTGAGTGCAATGGCTCGGGCGCAGGCAAAGGGAGTTCACCCCAGACTTGCCCGGATTGCAAAGGCGCTGGCCGGATGCGGATGCAGCAAGGGTTTTTTGTTGTCGAGCGCACCTGTCCCACCTGCCAGGGCGCCGGCCAGATAATATCCGACCCCTGCCGGCCTTGTTCAGGCTCTGGCCGGGTCCAAAAGAAAAAATCGCTTTCGGTAAAAATCCCGGCTGGGGTTGAAGAAGGCACCCGGATCAGGCTTTCTGGTGAAGGCGAAGCCGGGGTCCGCGGCGGACCCTCGGGGGATCTTTACATCTTTATTTCGATCAAACCCCACGCCCTATTCAAGCGCAAGGGCAGCACCATTTATTGCCAGGTGCCGATCCCGGTGACCGAGGCTATTTTGAGCGGAAGTTTTGAAGTACCTACCTTGGGCGGGAAAATTGCCCGGGTTAAAATTCCCGCCGGCACCCAGACCGGCCGTCAATTCCGTTTGCGTGGCAAGGGCATGCCGGTTCTGAACTCTTCCCGGGTTGGTGACATGATTATTGAAGTAAAAATCGAAACCCCGGTGAACCTTTCGAAAAAACAAAAAGCCAACATCAAGGAATTCGCCACCGAAGATGGCAAAAAATGGTCGCCGGAAAGCTCAAAATTCTTCTCCAAGGTTAAGGCCTTCTGGGACGACCTGACCGATTAGGCCAAAGCCCTTTTCGAAACCCTTCTTAGCCGTTACAGTCCCTAGGGTAAGGGATAAAACGCCGTGCAAAAAACCAAAATAGCAATCGCCGGGGGCCTCGGCCGTATGGGCCAGAAGACTTTGGTGGAAATCCTTGAAGACGATGGCGCTGTTCTTTCGGGCGTTTTGGTGCGGAAGGGAAGTTTTGCCCTGGGCACCCCGGTTTTATTCCCGGACACCCAGGTCGGTACCGGCCAAAATTATTCGGATGACCGGGAAGGTGTTTTCAGGGATTCAGACGTGGTGATTGATTTTACTACCGCCGATGCCAGCGTTGAAAACGCAAAAGCCGCAGCCAAAACCGAAACCCCTTTGGTGATCGGGGCAACCGGGTTCAGCGACGCCCAATTAAAAGAGATCAACGCCTCGGCCAAAGCGGCGCCGATTCTGTTGTCTTATAATATGTCGTTTGCCATCACCGCGTTGGGTCATGCGCTACAGGGTCTTTCGGGTGATTTGGGCGATGCCTTCCATGTCGAGATCACCGATATTCACCACAAGGATAAAAAGGACGCGCCATCGGGGACCGCCCTGATGCTGGGTGAGGCGATTGGGCGACCCCAAGGCGCGATTAAATACACCTCGCACCGCAAGGGCCATGAAATCGGCGAACACCGTATTCTGTTTTCCGGCCCCGGGGAAGAAATCGAGGTCATACACCGCGCCAGAGACCGGCGCCTGTTTGCCCGCGGCGCGGTTTTGGCAGCTCACTGGCTTAAGGGCAAAAAGCCCGGGCTTTATACGTTGAAAGACATTCTTTAAAGGGTTCCGGTATGAATAAAAACCAGATCGAGGAATTTTTCGCGCGATTAAAGAAGGAAAGCCCGGCACC